>JAXDHR010000164.1:0-7584 GCA_034664425.1 Solirubrobacteraceae bacterium | reverse complement strand
CGCTTCTGGAACCGGCTTCTCGGGCAGGAGATCGTCCCATTCGAGCTCGAGGGCTTTTGGAAGCAGCTGTTCGGGTTGCGCAACTACGTCTGGATCAAGAAGGTCTACGAGCGCCAGGGTGTGCTCTCGGCCGCCGGGACGATCGCGCAGTTCATGATCAAGAGCCTGCTCTACGAGGAGCGGCCGCTGCGGCGGCTGAGGTGGATCGTGCACTACGGCATCGCCGGCCGCCGCGGGCGCTTCGTGAACATGGAGCCGGCGGAGTGGGTGCGGCGGGTGCGCGGTGCTTGAGCTCCCGCGCGTCTCGGCGATCGTCGTCACCTACAAGGAGATCGCGCTCACGCTCGAGGCGGTCGCGAGCCTCAAGCGCCAGAGCGTTCCGGTCACCGAGATCATCGTGGTCGAGAACGACCCCGATGGCTCGATCCTCGAGCCGCTGCGTGCCACGCATCCCGACGTGATCGCGCTCGCGCTCGACAATCCCGGCCACGCCGTCGCCTGCAACCGCGGCGCAGCGGCCGCGTCGGGCGACGTCCTGTGCTTCCTCGATCCCGACGCCGCGCTCGCGCCCGACGCGCTCGAGCGGATGCTGGCGGTGCTCGCGGGGCAGCCGGGAGCCGGCCTCGTCTCGCCGCAGCTGCTGTTCGCCCACCGCGACACCGTGAACGCAGGCGACAACCCCGTCCACCTCACCGGGCTCTCGTGGTGCGGGCGCTACGACGAGGCCGCCGAGTCCGGGCCGCCGCGGCGTACGTTCACCACCAGCGGCGCGTGCCACGTCGTCCGCGCTGAGGCCTTCAGGGCCGTGGGCGGCTACTGCGAGGACTACTTCGTCCTCTACGACGATCCCGACCTCTGCTGGCGGCTGCAGATTGCGGGCTGGGATGTCTGGTTCGCGCCCGACGCCCGCGCGACCCACGACTACCGCTTCGGCGAGAACCCGCAGAAGTGGTTCTGGCTCGAGCGTCACCGGCTCGCCTCCGTGCTCGTCAACTACGAGCCGCGCACGCTCGCGCTGCTCGCGCCGCTGCTGATCGCGACCGAGCTCGGGCTGCTGGCGATCGCCGCGCGCGAGGGCTGGCTCGACCGCAAGCTCGCCGCCTATCGCTCGCTGTGGTCCTGGCGCGGACGCCTGCGCGCGCGGCGCGCCGCGCTGGCTCGAGTCCGCCGGCGCAGCGACGCGGACCTGATCGGCTGCTTCGCGGGCCGTGTCGACTCGGGCCAGCTCGAGGCCCCGGTGCTGGCGCTCGCCAACCCCGTGCTGGCCGGGTACGCGCGCGCGTTGCGAGCGGCGCTCGGTCACCACTAGCATCCGCGCGATCGGAACGATCTCCGGCCCATACACCTACCTGCCGCTGCAGGTAGCGGGGTTCCTGGCAGGGGCCGCGATCCTCGCGGTGCTCACTGGGCGCCGCGCCGGCTGGACCTCGGTCCCGCTCGTGGTGACCGTGGTTCTCACGGTCGTCGCCGTTCCCGCGGTCTGGGGCGGCCTGGGCACGATGGACCGGGTGCGCGGCTCGCTCACACTGGCGCCCGGCATCCAGGAACGCGAGGCCTGCTTCGTGGAGGCGGGCCGCCAGGACGCGCTGGCGATGGAACGCTGGCTCGCCGCGCGGATCCCCGCGTCGGCGACCTTTGCCTACGACGCAGGTCAGTACGACACGCCGTGCCTGCAGTACGCGCTGCTCCCGAGACTGATCGTCGCCCGGTCGCAGTCACCGCAGTACCTCGTCTACTCCGAGCCACGCGATCCCGCCGCGCGCGCACTGCTGCGCGCCCAGCGGCGCCTGCCCGCCGCCCAGCGGCGGCTCGAGTTCCTCGGCCCCCACATCGCCCTGGAGCGGGCGGGCTGATCATGCGCGTGCTCGTCGGGTTCCTCGCCTTCAACGCCGTCCTGCTCGTGGTCGGTCTCGGGCTCCTGGCCGCCGTACGCGTCGTCAGGCCGACGCCCCGCGCGCTGCTCGCCGCCGCCGGTGCGGGCCTGCTGGCCGGCGCGGCGGTCGTCGGCCTGGCCTCGGTCGCCCTCCTCACGGCGGGCGGTCAACTTCAGCTGCCGCTCGTGGTCGCCGCCGCGGCCGTGGCCGCTGCCGCGCTCTGGCTCGTCGCCTGGCGGCGCGAGCGTCGTCCCCAGCCGTCCGAGACGGCAGCTGCGCCTGAGCCCGATCGCGGTGATCGGGTGGCCTCGCTCGTCCTGAGCGTCGCCGTCGGCTGCTTCATCCTGGTCCAGATCGTCGCCTCACGCCATGTGCGCGCCGCATGGGACGCCGAGCACGTTTGGGCGCTGAAGGCCGTCGCCCTCGTGACCGGCGGACTCGACAGCGAGCTGTTCCACGCCCGCCAGCAGTTCAGTGGTGCGCATCTCACGTATCCGATCCTGCAGCCGGCGCTCGGCGCGCTTCTGTTCCGGTTCTCCGCGTCGGCGCAGGCCGGCTTGATCGTGTCAGAGCTGTGGCTGCTCGTCGGCGCGCTGGTCTTCGCCGCGCCGGCGCTGTGCGGCGTGCGCGAGCGCCGCTGGCTGGTGCTGCTGCCGCTCGCGCTGGCGGCCTGCGCTGCCCCGACGGCGGGGCTGCTCCGCGGCGACGCCGACGTGCTTGCCGCGGTGTTCGCTGCTCTCGGCGCGCTGTCCGTCGCACGCTGGATCCACGGCGGCTGCGCAGGGTACGCCGTGCTCGCGGCACTGGCGCTCGCGGCGTCCGCGAACGTCAAGCCGGAGGGCGCGGCCTTGGCCGTCGCGGTCCTCCTCCCCGCCGTGGTGGTCGTCCTGTTCACTCAGCGGCGGCGGTTCCCGGCGGCGGTCGCGATGGCGATCGGCACCGGCGTGCTGGCGCTGCCCTGGTGGCTATGGCAGCGGGCCAACGGACCGTTCAACGCCGACACCACGCCGGCGTCGATCTGGCTAAATGTCGGCTTCCTGCGCGACCGGCTGTCCCAACTCGACAACGGCGCGCAGACGCTGCTCAACACGCTGGCGGACACCGTCGGCTATCTCTGGCTCGTACCCGCGTTCCTCGCGCTCTGCATCGCGCTCGTCGCCGGCCGGCGCGTGCGTCCGCTCGTCGCGCTGTATGGGGGCGCCGTCGTGCTGTCGGTGCTCTTCGTGCTGTGGGCCTACTGGACCTACGACGGGCCGGATCCGCTCGGGCACATCTCGCGCACTTCGATCCGCACGCTCACAACCACGCTGTTCATCGCTGCGGCCGGGCTCGCGCACCTGCTCGCCCTGACGGCGGATGTCGCCCTGCGCCGCCGGGCCCGCGAGCGGTCGGGCTAGCCGTCGCCGGCGTCGCTCGCGGCGGCGGCGCGCAGCCCCGCCGCCAGCAGCAGCGGCACGCCCGCGAGCGCGAGCACACCGAGCAGCCCCAGCGTCACGGGCGTGATCGCGCCTGCCTTGAACACCGATGCACGATCGAGCATGTCCGGCACGGAGGCGAGCAGCGACGGCGGGTGTGTGCGCGCGAAGGCGAGGCTCATGTCGGCGGGAACCGTCTTGCCGTCGATCGACATCGTCGTGATCGGCGAGGCGAAGGCGGCGCCGCCGAAGATCGCGATCTTGCCGCCGCCGGGATTGCGCAGGCAGACCGTCACGGGGCCGCTGCGCTCCGTCCGGCCGGTGGTGATCGGCTCGCGCGGCATGCGGCCGATGTCGGGATAGCCGCCGGCGAGCCGGCCGCGCGCGAGCACGCGGCCACCGCGACCCCCGGCGTGGATCTCGAGCTCCAGCGGCCGGCCTGGCTTCATGTACGTCCCGACCGGGACCGTGACCCGGTCGAACCAGGCCCCGTCGGGGAGGCGGATCTGCTGCTGGCAAGCGCTGTCGCCGTGCCCGAGGACGGCAACGGGCTGGAAGGCGCCGACGCCGAGCGAGTAGACGTCGCCGCTCGAGCGGGTCCCCGCGAGCACGAGGAGGGCGACGAGCCCCGCGAGCGCGAGACCGAGCAGCACGGCGACGCCCCTAGGCATAGAAGCGCTCCGCGACGAGGCCGAGCGAGAGCACCTGCAACACCAGGACTAGGCCGACCACCGTCGCCGCGCCGGTCGGCTGCCAGCGGCGCGGCAGCAGCGCGACGATCGCCGCGAGCGCCGCGCCGCCGAGCCCGATCAGCGGGAACAGGTAGCGGCCCTGCATGAACCCGCGCGAGCCCGCCTCGAGCTGGTGGTAGTCCGTCCAGTGCAGGCCGGCCAAGAGCCCGCCCGCGAAGAGCACGACGAACACCGCGACGCGCCCGGGAATCTGCCGCCGGGCGCGCCAGAGGGCGAGCAGGGTCGCGAGCAGCGCGCCGATCACGGCCAGGCCGACGACCGTGTAGACGGGATCGGGGAAGCGGACCTCGAGCCAGCCGAAGGCGGCCGTGCCTTGCTTGACCCACACCTCGAACCACGGGTGGATGCCCGCCGGATTGGGATAGGGCGTCATGAACGGCAGCCGTGGCAGGTAGTACTGCCAGACGTAGGACAGCAGCTCCCTGATGTTCGTTCCGGAGCCCACGGCCCCGGCTCCGGCGACCTGCGGCGCCGCCGCGCGGCCCAGGGCGCGGGAGAGCACGAGCCAGACGCCGAGCGTGAGCGCGAGGGGCACGAGCGCGGTGAGCCCGATCCGCAGGAGATGGCGCGGCCCGATGCCCCGGCGGCGCAGCAGCTCCATCACGGCCACGGCGAGCGCGGCGGGAAGGAACGCGTACGCGGTCGCCTTCACCGTGCAGGCGAGGCCGACCGCGGCGAACAGGCCAGCGCCGTGGCGCCAGTCCATCCCGCGGCGCGCGCAGCGCACGCCCAACCACAGCGCCAGCGAGGCGAGCGCGTAGAGCATCCCGTCTGGGTTCACCGAGGCCGAGATGAAGACCACCATCGGCGCGAGCGCGGGCAACGCCGCCGCAGTGAATTGGAGGACGCGGCGGCGACCGAGCAGCTCGCCGGTCAGCAGCCAGGTGCCCAGGACGGTCACCGGGAGCCACAGCATCGAGAACAGCCGTGCCGCAAACAGCCGGTCGAAGAAGTCGCCCGCGGAGTCGGCGGTGTACGCGATCGCATCCCAGGCGTAGAAGGCCGGGGGGTTCAACGCCGCGGTGTTGGGGCCGCCGCCGTCGTTGCGCGGGGCGTCGACGCCGTTGACCCCGTCCGACCGCCAGCGCCGCTCCTGCGCCTCGCTCCACTCGGGCTTGACGAACGCCTGACCGGCGACCTGGTTGACGTTCACGAACCCGCCGGCGATGTCGCTCTCGCTCGAGAACGGGCGGCGCGCCGGATCCCCCGGCAACGCGAAGCGCTCGCCGAGGCTCTGGACGGCGCCGAAGTGGCTCTGCTCGTCGGGCGACTGGTAGGCCGGGATCAGCGCCGCCCACAGCACGCCCAACACGAGCGCGGTGACGAGCAGCGCGAGCAGCGGTACGGGCGGCCGGCGGCGCGCACGGACGGCGGTGTCCGGCTCGTCCCGGGGCTCGGCGAACGGTACGGCGATTCCCTCAGCCACGTTGCCTCGGGGTCGACAGGAACTCGCGCAAGGCCGCCTCGACCTGGTCGCCGGCGCGCTCCCAGGTGCGGGCCTCGACGAAGGCGCGGGCGCGGCCGGCCATCGCCGCGGCGGCCGCACGATCGTCGAGCAGCTGCTCGACGGCGTCCGCGATCGCGTCGGGCCGGCGCGCTGCCATCGCGACGACGTCGCCCGAGACGCCGAGCGCCGAGCCGACGTTGTCGCCCTCGAGCTCGACCACCGGCAGCCCGGAGGCCATCATCTCGTGCGCGACGAGCGAGTGGGTTGTGAGCGAGAAGACCATGCCGACGCTCGCCTCGCGGTAGAGCTCGGCGAGCCGCCGCGGCGTGACGACGCCGAGGTCCTCGGCGGGGAAGGGCAGCGGCGCGCGGTGGCGCGAGCCGAACAGCACCGGGCGCAGCGTCGGGCGCCGGCGCGCGAGCAATGCCAGGCCGGCCATCGCGAGATCGACGGCGCGCCGCTCGGTCTCGCGGCGGGCATAGACGGCCACGAGCTCCTCGCGGCGGCCCGCCTCCCCGCCGAACGGGAACGTCTCGAGATCGGTGCCGCACTCGAACCAGTGCGCCCGGACGCCGTAGCGCGACTCGAGCAGATCTGCCATCCACGGCGTGTAGGCCACGCAGCGGAAGCCCATCCGGTAGGTCTCCTCGGCCCACAGCGACTGCGCCGAGGTGGCGAAGAACTCCGGCTCGTGGTCCTGGACGAGATAGGCCTTCTCGCGGCAGTGCGGCAGGTCGCGGACCGGGAACGCCGTCTGCCACTCGGTCGCGAAGGCGACGTCGGCGGAGTCGAAGTCCTCGAGCCCGAGGAAGACCTCGGCCTCGACGCCGGGCACGAAGTGCTCGCGAATCTGCGCGCGCAGGTCGCGCGCCGAGGTGCGGTTGTAGAAGTGCGGGTCGAAGACGTGGATCGCGTTGCGATGGCCGCGCAGCTCGAGCTGGCGGATGATCCGGAAGATCGTGGTGTGCCCGCCTGAGCCGATGTTCCACGGCGGTACGACCCAGGCGATCCGCCACGGGCCCGTCGCGTCGCCGGAATGCGGCTCGACGGCGACCGGGCGCGCCGGGTAGGAGTCCGCCACGAACGTCCAGTCCCAGTTCGGCTCGACCTCGAGTGTGCGGCTGTCGGGCTGGGTCCTGGACCCGAGCAGCGGGCTGTCGGGCACGTCGTACGGGGTGAAGCTCGCCCGCCCCTCCAGCGAGAGCGCCTTGCGCAGCGCCGCGGGGAGGCGGTCGGCGCGCGTGCCGACGATCGCGCCCGTCTGGCGCAGCGTGTGGTGGCGCAGGGAGACGGCGAGCGGACGCACGAGCGCGCGGCCGTGGACGCCCTGGCGGCGCAGCCAGCGCTTGTCGTGGCCGACCAGCCCGCGCACGGTCTGCGGCGTGTGCACGGGATGGGCGACCTCGACGTGGTCGAGTACCTCGCGCAGCGAGCGGAACTCGTCGAAGTAGCGGCGCAGGAACTGGGCGGGCGGGTAGTCGTGCGAGTGCCGCACGCGCGCCTCGGGGTGGAACACCTTCGCGAAGCCGGCCTCGATCATCTCGCGGCCGAGCAGCTGGTCCTCGGCGTAGGGGACCTCGCGATAGGGGACCTGCGTCCACGCCCAGCGCGCGACGCAGCCGTTGACGTCGGAGAAGAACGACCAGCGGCCCGGGAAGCCGCGGTAGGCGGCGAGCGCCTCCGGCGTGCGCTCGAGGCGCTGGACGTCGATCCGCGTGCCGCCGTCGCCGAAGACGGCGAAGTGGCGCTCCATCTCGCACTTGATCATGTGCGAGGCGTCCGGGCGCGGATCGTGGGGGCCGAACGTCAGCGCGACGTCGGGCGCCGCCTCGAAGCCGGCCAGCAGCGCGGCGAGCCAGCCATCGTGGGCCGGGGTGGCGTCCTGGGTGATGAAGGCCACGTGGTCGCCGCGCGCGACCTCCATCATGCGGTTGCGGGTGCCGCCGTGGGAGAACTCGGCCTTGGGGATCCGGTGCAGCGTCGCCCCGTGGCGCTCGGCGATCTCCAGCGAGCCGTCGGTCGAGCCCGAGTCGAAGATCAGCAGCTCGAGCTCGCGGTCGGTGCGCTGGGCGCGCACGGCCGTCAGCACCTCGTCC
>JAXDHR010000163.1:0-10396 GCA_034664425.1 Solirubrobacteraceae bacterium | reverse complement strand
CCGTGGCCCGTGCGGCGGGCGAGACCGCCCCGCTGCTGTTCACCGCCGCGATCGTCTTCGGCACGACGTTCGGCCTCGGCGGCCGCATGAACTCGATGCCGATCCAGATCTTCAACGACGTCGGGCAGGCGTCGGACGTCCTCGTCCAGCGCGCCTGGGGCGCCGCGCTCACCCTCGTCGCGATGGTCCTCCTTCTCACCCTCGTCGCCCGCCTCGTCGCGCGCAGGAGCCGATTCACATGAGCCTGGAACCCGGACAGACCACCCGCTCCGACGACGTGCAACGGGGCGACCGTGCGCCCGCGGCGGTCAACGGCGCGCATGCCCCGGCCGACGCGCCTCGCGCCACCCCGGCGTCGAACGCGCGCACCGTGCGACTCGAGAACCTGCACGCCTTCTACGGCGACGCCGAGGCGGTCAAGGGCGTCTCGCTGCAGTACGACGCCAACCGCGTGACGGCGATGATCGGCCCGTCGGGCTGCGGCAAGTCGACGCTCGTGCGCTGCATCAACCGCATGCACGAGGAGATCCCCGGCGCACGGGCGCAGGGCGCGGTGAAGCTCGACGACGCCGATATCTACGACGACGCCGTCGACGTGGTCGCGGTCCGGCGGGTCGTCGGCATGGTCTTCCAGAAGCCCAACCCGTTCCCGACGATGTCGATCTCCGACAACGTCGCGGCCGGGCTGCGGCTCACGGGCCGGCGCGGCTCGGACCTCAAGGAGCGCGTCGAGCGCTCGCTGCGCGGCGCCGGGCTGTGGGAAGAGGTCAAGGATCGCCTCAACGCGCCCGGCATCGGCCTCTCGGGCGGCCAGCAGCAGCGGCTGTGCATCGCGCGTACGATCGCCGTCGAGCCGGAGGTGATCCTGATGGACGAGCCGTGCTCCGCGCTGGACCCGGTGGCGACGCTCAAGATCGAGGAGCTGATCGAGGAGCTCAAGCGCGACTACACGATCGTGATCGTGACCCACAACATGCAGCAGGCGGCGCGGGTGGCGGACAAGACCGCCTTCATGCTGGGCGGCGAGCTCGTCGAGTTCGCCGAGACCAAGACGATCTTCACCAACCCGAGCGACTCCCGGACCGAGGAGTACGTCACGGGGAAGTTCGGCTAGCGACGTGGCCGGCACCGCGCGCGCACACTTCCGCGAGGAGCTGCACGGGCTCGAGGTCCAGGCGCTCGGCGCCCTCGACATGGTCGTGACGGCGCTCGACCGGACGCTCGAGGCGCTGCGCCACCACGACATCGAGCTTGCGACGATCGTGGTCAACGACGACGACCGCCTCGACGGGCGCTATCTCGAGGTGCACCAGGGGATCCTCTCGCTGCTGGCGCTGCAGGCGCCTGTGGCGAGCGACCTCCGCACGGTCGCGGCGCTCCTGCACGTGATCAAGGCCGCTGAGCGGATGGGCGACCAGTGCGTGAACATCGCCAAGCTGCTGCCTGTGGTCGGATACGAGCCGCCGCTGGAGCCCGATCTGCAGGAGCGGATCATGCGCATGGGCGCGCTCGCGCGCTCGGAGGTCTCGCAGGCCAAGCAGGCGTTCGAGTTGCGCGACGTCGACGTCGCGGAGGACCTGGTGCGCCAGGACGCCGAGATCAACAAGCTCAACCGCGAGGTCTTCCGGATGGCGGTCGAGATGGGGACGGACGCCGACCGGCGCGAGTGGGCGATGACGATGACGCACGTCGCGCGCGCGATCGAGCGGATCGGTGACAACGCGGTCGACATCGGCGAGCAGGTCGCCTTCGTGGTCACCGGCCTGTTCCGCGAGTTCTCCGACGCCTCGCACTAGATCCTCGCTGGTAGCGGGATCTTCGGCCGCCGCGTCAAGCGGATGTGACCAGACTGTTACGCGAGCAGCGGGCCGGTGTCACGTTCGGCGGCCGGCAACGTATGCTAGGCAGACATGACGACGAGCTACGCCCCAGAAGGGCAGCGGCGCACCGGCGCCGGCCAGGCCCCGGTCCGCCTGGCGGTCCTCGACTCCGACACCGGCTTTTTGCAGGTGCTCGGCAAGCGGCTGGAGAACGCTGGCTGGCAGCACCGCGTGCTGGCATCTCCCGTGCCGCTCGACGCGATGGTCTCGATGCGCCTCAACGCCGTCGTCGTCGACCTGGCGATCCTCGGCCCTCAGGCGTGGAGCTACCTCGAGAAGCTCTGCGAGCGGCTCCCGCATCTCGGCGTGGTCGTCTGCACGGGCCAGTCGAGCGTCGCGCAGCGCGTGCGCGGGCTGCGGCTCGGCGCCGATGACTGGGTGAGCAAGCCGTGCCACCCGGAAGAGCTGATCGCGCGCGTCGAGGCGGTCGTCCGGCGGCGCAAGCGCGCCGAGGCGCGCGTCGACGATACGCCGGTCTCCGTCGGCGAGGTCGAGATCCGTGCCGATCAGTTCCAGGCCTTCGTCCGCGGCGCGTCCGCAGACCTCACGCGGCGCGAGTTCGAGCTGATCCAGCTGCTCGCCGACGCCGAGGGCCAGGTGCTCCCGCGCGAGGCGATCTATCAGCGAGTGTGGGGCTACGCGATGGTCCACGGCGACCGTTCGGTCGACGTGTTCGTCCGCAAGCTGCGCCAGAAGCTCGAGCGGGTGTCGCCGGACTGGCGCTACATCCATACGCACTTCGGGATCGGATACCGCTTCGCGGCCGAGTCCGCCTTGGCGGAGACGGAGGCCATGCCGGAGACGGCTCACGAGGCCGACGTGGCGCCGGAGATGGCCGAGGCGGTCGCAGACGACCCGCTCGCGGCCGCACTCGGGCGGCGCTAGCCAACCCAGCGCCCGCCCCGGCTATCGTGGGCGTCGTGGGTCCCGATACCGGCAAGCACCTGCGCAACATCGCGATCATCGTCGTGCTCGCGCTGATCGTCTGGCTCGTGCCCGGCGGCGCGCGAGCGAGCATTACGATCTCGAATGTCCTCGGCATCGTCTTCGCGGCGGGCTTCGTCTTCTTCGGCTACCGCTTCTACATGGAGCACCGCAACGAGATCCTCGGCCTCGAGGATCGCCAGCGCGGGATCCTCTACGCCTCGTTGACGCTGATCGCGATCTCGCTGATCGGCACGGAGCGGATGTGGAACTCGGGCGGCGGCGCGGTCCTCTGGCTCGCCCTGATCGGCCTCGGCTGCTGGGGGATCTACAGCGTCTTCCGCGCCTGGCGCGCGTACTAGGGTCGGATCCCGCGCGGTTCAGGGCGACGTCCGTCGCCGGGCCGGCTGACTGACGCAGCGGGTTCCGCGGGGCGCCCGCGCCCCCGCGTCGGAACCGTTGCGCGCGCCTTTCGGCACGCATTCGTCACACGCCCGTCTTTTCTGGTCGCAGGTCCCCGGGCGATGCTGCCGGCATGTCCCGGCCCCCCGATCCAGCGACCGCATCACGTCCGCTTCGCGGGCAGGCCGGGCAGGCCTCTGTCGAGCTGATCGCGGTGCTGCCGGTCGTCGCCGCTCTGCTCGCGCTCGCCTGGCAGGCGGTGCTGGCCGGCCAGGCGGCGTGGGCTGCCACCGCGGCCGCCAGAGCCGCCGCGCGGGCGGCGGCGCTGGCGCACGACCCTGCGCCGGTCGCTCGCGCCCGCCTGGGCGGCGGGCTGGCGCGGGGCGCGCGCGTACAAGCGGACGCAGCCGGCCGCGTCACCGTCAGCGTCCGCGTGCCGTCGGTCCTCCCGGGCCTCAGGCTCGGCCGCGTCGACGGCAGCAGCAGCTTCCGGGCGCAGGACGGCAGCTGATGCGCGTGCGTGAGCAACGCGGCCAGGCGACCGTCGAGCTGCTCGCACTCGTGCCGTTGCTCGTGATCGCCGCGCTCGCGGCCGCGGCGGTCCTTGCGCACGCCGGCGCAGAGGAGCGGGCGGGCGAGGCGGCCCGCGCGGGCGCCATGGCGCTGCTGCAGGACGAGGACCCGGGCAACGCCGCTCGCGACGCCATCGCGGCGGAGGAGCGCGGCGAAGCCCACGTGGCCGTTCAGGGCCGCCGCGTCACCGTCTCGCTGGCTGCGCCCGCCGGTCTCCGCGGCCTCGTGGCGCTCGGTCGCGCCGAAGCTTCCGCCGACGCCGGCCCGGAGCCGCGTCCGTGACCGGGCTGCTCGAGCGCGCGGCCGCCTGGTTCGTGACGCCGATCGGGTCGCCGCCGGCGACGCCCGATCCCGAGCCGGTCCTGCGCGTCGCGCGCGAGGACGAGCTCGTCGACCTCGCCGAGCTCGGCTACGGCGAGGGCCGCTTCGTCGCGCCCGTCGCCCACCGCGCCGGGCCGCCGGCGCCGGCGCCGGCGCCTGCGATGCGGGCGCCCACCGAACGCGTGCCCGCCGCACCCGCACCCATGCGGGTCGTCCCGGTGCCGGCGCCGATCCCCGGCGCCGCGGTAGCCCGCCCGCTTGCACCCACCCTCGCCGCCGAACCGCCGCGAGCGGTCGTCCTCGGCCCGACCGCGGACGTGCTCGTCGCCGCGGCAGCGCTCGCGCTCGACCTCCGGCGGCGCGGCCGGACTGGAGCAGCGGTCGTCGTCCCGTGGAGCGGGGACGATGCGCCCGGTCCGACCCTGCCCGCACCGGCGCTGGCGGCGCCCGGCCTGCCCGCCGCCCGACTGCTCGCCGCGCGGCTCGGCCGCCGCGGCGTCACCGCCGGCGCGCATGGGCGGCTCGTCTGGTGCCCGCTCGCGGGCACTGCGGACGCCGCCGGCGCGGAGCACCGCCGGATCGCGGCGGCGTCCGGCGACGCGCCCGTCGTGCTGGCGCTGCTCGGTGCGCGCTCAGCCGCCGGCGACGCCCTGCTCGTGGCGCACGACGGCGCGCTGCTCGCCGCGGAGCCGGGATCGCCGCTCACCGAGCTCGCCGCGGCCGACCTCGGCCGGGCCGGCGTCCCGTTGCGTGCGTGGGCTCCCCCGGCCGCCGGCGCGGCGCGGGCGGCGGCGCTCGCGGGCTGGCGCGCGCCGGCCGGCGTCCCGGAGCTGGCGGGCGCATGACCCGCCGCTCGCACCGACCCGGCGAGCGCGGTCAGGCGTCGGTCCTGCTCATCGCCGGCATCGCGGCGATCCTCGTCGCCGTCGTCGTGCTCGGCGCCGCAGCCCGCGCGGTCGGCGGTGAGGCGAGCCTGCAGCGTGGCGCCGACCTCGCCGCCCTCGCCGGCGCCCGGGCCATGCGCGCGGCGTACCCGCGGCTGTTCGAGCCGGCCGAGCTCGGTGGTCGTCCGGATCCGGCCCATCTGGAGAAGGACGCGTACCTGCAGCGCGGCCGCGACGCCG
This sequence comes from Solirubrobacteraceae bacterium, assembly GCA_034664425.1. GTDB lineage: Bacteria > Actinomycetota > Thermoleophilia > Solirubrobacterales > Solirubrobacteraceae > DATBDM01. Next base: position 5,172 of record JAXDHR010000163.1, on the reverse strand, counting down.
CCGAGCAGACGGCTCGCGCCAACGGCATCGACGCTCCTGCGATCTCGTTCCCCGACGCGGCGTCGTTCGCGCCGGTCCGGATTCGCATCGCCGGTAACCGCCGCATCGAGGTCGTGCGCAATCGAGCCCACCGCGCCGTGACACTCCGGGCCGCCGCCGTCGCCGAGCTCGCGCCGCCCGGCGCCGAGGGTTTGCCCGTCGGCGCGAGCGGCGCCGGCTACGACGGCACGCTCGCCTTCCGCCAAGGCAAGCCGATGCGTCCGGACGTCGCGCAGGCGTTCGATCGCATGGCAGTCGCCGCGCGTGCCGACAGCGTCGCGCTGCTGATCACGAGCGCCCTGCGCACCGATGCCGAGCAGGCGGTCCTGTGGGCACAGCACCCCGACCCGAAGTGGGTCGCGCCGCCGGGCACGTCGCTGCACCGCTACGGGACGGAGCTCGACCTCGGGCCGGCGTCCGCGTACGGCTGGCTCGCGGCCAACGCGCCACGCTTCCACTTCGTCAGGCGCTACGCGTGGGAGCCGTGGCACTACGGCTTCTCGCTGAACGCGCGCTCGGCCCCGCGATCGCCCGCCCGCGGCGGCGCTCGGAGCGGGGGCGACGGGCGCGCGCTGCCCGACTTCGTCCCGACGCGCTTCGCCGCGCTGCTGGCGCGCGCCGCACAGCGCTGGAACGTGTCGGCGACGCTGCTCGCCGCACAGCTGTACGCAGAGAGCAACTTCAACCCGTTCGCGCGCTCCACGGCGGGTGCGCAGGGGATCGCCCAGTTCATGCCCGGGACGGCGGCTGCGCTCGGGCTCGACGACCCCTTCGACGCCGAGCAGGCGATCGACGCGCAGGCTCACCTGATGCGCGACCTGCTGCGGCAGTTCGCCTCGATCGCCCTCGCGCTCGCCGCCTACAACGCCGGCCCGGCGCCCGTGTCGGCGTGCGGCTGCGTGCCGGCGATTCCCGAGACGCGCGCATACGTCGCGAAGATCCTCGGATTGATGGGGGGCGCCGGTGATCCGATCGCCGCCGACCTCGGCGGCCTCGCGGTCAGGCTCGTCCGGTGATCGTCTCGTCAGCCGGCGAGGACGTCGGCGGCTGCGCTCAGCGCGGTCGCGACGTCGGCGGCCGAGACGTCGAGGTGCGTGACAGCGCGTACCGTGTGCGCGTCGAGCGGCCCGACGATCACGCCGGCGCGCTCGAGCGCCGCCGAGAAGACCGGCGCGTCCGGCACCGAGAAGACGACGATATTGGTCTCGACCTTCGCCGGATCGAGCTCGACGCCGGGCAGCGCCGCGAGGCCCTCGGCGAGCGCACGGGCATTCGCATGGTCCTCGGCGAGCCGCTCGACGTGATGGTCGAGCGCGTGCAGGGCGCCCGCTGCGACGATCCCGGCCTGGCGCATCGCGCCGCCCCACATCTGCTTGTAGCGCCACGCCTCGTCGATCAGCTCCGCAGAGCCGGCGAGCACCGCGCCGACCGGCGCGCCGAGGCCCTTCGTGAAGTCGATCCACGCGGTGTCAAAGCCGCGCGTCCAGTCGTCGGCGGCCACCCCGCTCGCCACCACGGCGTTCATCAGCCGGGCGCCGTCGAGGTGCAGCCGCAGCCCGTGGTCGCGGGCGGCGTCGACCACCTCGCGCACCTGCACGAGCGGCCACACGCGGCCGCCGGCGATGTTCGCGGTCTGCTCGACGCACACGAGCCGCGAACGCGGCGCATAGCGGTCGCCCGCCGGGCGCAGCGCACCGAGGACGGTCGCGGCGTCGAACATGCCCGCGTCCCCGTCGACCGGGTACATCACGGCACCGGCCATGTCGGCCGGACCGCCGGCCTCGAAGCGCAGCGGATGCGAGGAGCGGTGCAGGATCACCTCGTCGCCTCCGGGCCGGACGTGCAGGCGCATCGCGATCGCGTTGCACATCGTCCCGCTCGGCAGGAAGACCGCCGCCTCGAATCCGAGCAGCGCTGCCACGCGCTCGCACAGGGCGGTCACGGTCGGGTCGGCGAAGCGCTGCTCGTCGCCCACCTCGGCTTCCGCGATTGCGCGGCGCATCGCCGGAGTCGGGCGGGTCTGGGTGTCGGAGTAGAGGTTGACCACGGGCGGCACGCTAGCGGGCGGCGGCCGGCCATCCCCTCGGGTTCGTACCCTCTGACGAAGACCACCATGGCAGTCGACGCCGCACCGGCACCCCAGGACCGCGCCACCCGCCTCAAGCAGCAGCGGCGCGGCCTCCCCGACCAGCCCGGCGTCTACCTGTTCCGCGACGGGCGAGGCCGGGTGATCTACGTGGGCAAGGCCAAGTCGATCCGCAAGCGGGTCGGCTCGCACTTCTCCAATCCGGCGCAGTACGGCACCCGCGCGCTGACCGACGAGGTCGACAACATCGAGTCGCTCGTCGTCACCACCGAAGCCGAGGCGCTGCTCACCGAGCAGACCTTCATCAAGCAGTACAAGCCGCGCTTCAACATCCGCCTGCGCGACGACAAGTCATACCCCTACATCGCGATTTCGCTCGATGAGGACTTCCCACGCGTCTACTTCACGCGCGAGCGCCACCGTCGCGACCGCGCGTACTTCGGCCCGTACTCGAGCGCCAAGCGCGTGCGCGGCACGCTCGACCTGCTCGGCAAGATCTTCCTGTTCCGCTCCTGCGAGGGAGCCGAGCCCGGCCGCCACTCGGGCTCGCCGTGCCTGGACTACTACATCAAGCGCTGCGGGGCGCCCTGCGTGGGCTACGTCTCCGAGGACGAGTATCGGCAGGGGATCGACGGCGTGATGGCGTTCCTCTCGGGGCGCTTCAAGCAGATCGAGCGCGACCTCGAGCAGCGCATGTACTGGCACGCGGGCGAGCGCGACTACGAGGCCGCCGCGCTCGAGCGCAACCGCCTCCAGGCGGTCCGCGCGTTGCTCGAGCGCCAGCGCGTCGCCAACGAGGGTGCGGGAACCTACGACGCGGTCGCGGTCGCCGTCGAGAGCACCGAGGCGAACGCCCAGGTCTTCCAGGTGCGCGACGGCGTCCTCTCGGACCGCCAGTCCTTCTACCTCGACAACATGGGCGAGCAGGACCTCGCAGTCGTCGTGGAGGAGTTCATCCTGCAGTACTACGCGAGCGCGCTCTCGATCCCGTCGCTGCTCGTCGTCCAGAGCGAGATGGAGGAGGGCTCGGAGCTCGAGATCCTGCAGGAGATCCTCGCCGAGCGCCGCGGCGGTGCGGTCGAGATCCGCGCGGCCGAGCGCGGCGGCAAGCGCCGCATCCTCGACCTCGCCGAGCGCAACGCCCGGCTCGCGCTCGACCAGGAGAAGCTCAAGTCCGAGCGCCGCCGCCAGCAGCGCGTCGAGGCACTCGACGGCCTCCAGGCCGCGCTGCACCTCGACGCCCTGCCGGTCCGCATCGAGTGCTTCGACATCTCGCACCTGGGCGGCACCCACACCGTCGCCTCGATGGTCGTCTTCGAGGGTGGCGCGCCGAAGAAGTCCGATTACCGGCGCTTCACCATCCGGGAGGTCGACGACGGCGACGATTACGGCGCGATGCGCGAGGTTCTGTCACGCCGCTACGCGCAGTGGGACAAGCAGAACGCCCGCTCGCCCTACGACGCCGAGCGCGACGCGTCGTTCGCCGCGCTGCCGAACCTGGTGATCATCGACGGCGGCAAGGGCCAGCTCGCGGCGGGGCTGGAGCCGCTGCAGGGCTTCCGCGAGCACGGCGTCGCGGTGGTCTCGCTGGCCAAGCGCATCGAGGAGGTCTTCGCGCCCGGCAACCCCGTGCCGGTCGTGATGCCGCACGACACGCCCGAGCTGCAGCTGGTCCAGCGCGTGCGCGACGAGGCGCATCGCTTCGCGATCACGCATCACCGCGTCCGCCGCGACCGCGCCATGACCGAGTCGATCATGGACGAGCTCCCCGGCATCGGTCCGTCGCGCAAGCGCGCGCTGCTCAAGCACTTCGGTTCGCCCGATGCCGTGCTCGGGGCGACGCGCGAGGAGCTCGAGCAGGCGCCCGGCGTCCCGCAGAAGATCGCGCGCGACCTCTACGCCCACCTCAACAAGACCGGTCGATGAGCGACGTCCGCCGCGCCACCCGCGACCCGCGCGTCGTCCAGGAGAGCTACGGACGCCCGGGCACCTCGAACCTGGACGAGCTGGTGATCATCTCGGGCCTCTCGGGCGCCGGGAAGTCGTCGGCGCTGAACGTCTTCGAGGACGCGGGCTATTTCTGCGTCGACAACCTCCCGGCGGAGATGATCCGCACGCTCGCCGACCTGTTCATGCATGAGGGCTCGAAGGTCGAGCGCGCCGCGGTGGTCTCGGACTCCCGCGGCGGCGAGTACCTCTCGGCCCTGGCGGGCGTGATCGACGAGCTCGACGCTGTCGGCCTCGCGCACCGCGTGGTGTTCCTGACGGCGGACGAGCAGACGCTGCTCAACCGCTACAAGGAGACGCGCCGGCGCCACCCGCTCGCGCCGGAGGGCAGCGTCGCGGCTGGGATCGCCGCCGAGCGCGCGCTGCTCGCTCCATTCCGCGAGCACGCCGACGTCGTGATCGACACGACCGGCATGTCAGCCGCGATGCTGCGCGGCAAGATCATCGAGACGTTCCTCGGGCAGGCGTCCTCGGCGAAGCTCGCGGTGACCTTCGCGAGCTTCGGCTTCAAGCACGGTCCGCCGCGCGACGCCGACCTGCTCTTCGACGTGCGCTTCCTGCCCAACCCGTACTACGAGACCGCGCTGCGACCACTGACCGGGCTCGACCGTCCGGTCGTCGACTTCATCGACCGCGAGGGCAAGCTCGCCGAGTTCTATGCGCTGCTCGAGCCGCTGCTCGACTACCTGCTCGGCGAGTACGTCGCCGAAGGCAAGTCCTACCTCGTCGTCGCGATCGGCTGCACCGGCGGGCGCCATCGATCGGTCGCGATCGCGGAGCACCTGGCCGAGCGCTACGCGCGCCGCCAGGACGTGCTCGTCGCGGTCACGCACCGCGACGTCGAGAAGGCGGCGCCCGAGCAGTGATCGACCACATCGGCTTCGAGGTCGCCGATCTGGCGCGCTCGGTGGTCTTCTACGACGCGGTCTTCGGCGCGCTCGGCGGGCGTCGCATGCACGAGGGGCCGCAGGCCGTGGCGTATGGCACGGCGCACCCCGAGGTGTGGTTCGTCGTGCGCGGCCGCCCGCCGGCGCCCGGTT
>JAXDHR010000162.1:0-17116 GCA_034664425.1 Solirubrobacteraceae bacterium | reverse complement strand
CTCGCCGCGCTGCCGTGGCTCGATCCCTGGCTGCTCGTACCGGCGGTGCCGGTCGCCGTCGCGCTCGTGCACTGGTCCGGCCGCGGTGGGCAGCGTATGGGCGGCCTGCTGCCGGCGGAGATCATGCTCGCCTCGCTCGTCTTCTGCGCGACGCTCGACGACGGCCTCTACGGCGGCGTCACGCCGCGCGCCGCGGCCGCCCCGGGACCGTCGCCGTCCGTTCTCGACCGCCTCGGGCGGATCGCCGGCCTGTGGCTCGATCGCGACGCCGGGCTGCTGCGCTGGGCGCCGGTGCTCGCGCTGGTCGGCGTGACCGCGTGGGTGGTGTGGCGCTCGCGCCGAGAGCATCTCGGGCGCGTCCTGCCCGCGCGCCGCGAGGCGGAGATCGCGGCGCTGCTCGCCCTGAGCGTCTGTGCCGGGCAGTTGCTCGTCGCCGTCGTCGCCGCGCCCGGGATCGACCCTCCCGGCTTCCCGGGCGCCTCGTGGGCGCCCGCGCTGCCGGCGGCGGGCGCGCTGTGCGGCTGGGGGCTGCGCCGGGCGCCGCGGGTGGGCGCGGTGCTCGTGGCGCTGACCCTGGCGGGGAGCGCGTGGCTGCTGATCGCGCTGCGTTCGGGCGCGGCCGCCTCGTGGGACCGCCCGCCGCGCGCGCCGTGGGGCCCGCTCACCGAGGTCTTCCCGCCAGCGGGAACGAGCGCCGCGACCCTGCTCGGGGTGGCGGCGCTCGCCGTTCTCGCCGCAGTGGCCGTCCGCACGGATCGGGGCGTGGAGTAGGCCCGGGGCGGCCTGACAGCCGGGCGCCTCTCAGGAGGCTGCGTCGCGCTGATCGGCCCGCGCCGCGTCCCCGGCGTCGACGCCGCCGCGCGCGAGGATCGCGCTCGCCGCGCTGGCCGGATCGAGCTTGCGCGCGACGACCTCGTCGAGCAGCGACTGGACCTCGGCGTCGTCGCGCAGCGAGGCTTCGAGCGCGCGCCGCAGCCGCACGGTCGCGATGCCCAGCACCTCGTTGAGCAGGTTGCGGCGGCGGCGCTCGGCAAGCGTGCCCTCCGCCTCGACGTAGGCCCGATGCTCGGCGAGCTTCGCCTCGAGCTCCTCGACGCCGCGCCCGCGCGCGGCCTCGGTCTTGACGATCGGGACCGCCCACCCCTCCTGCGGCGCGAGGCTGAGCACGCCTCGGATCTCACGCACCATCGTGTCGGTCAGGGGGTGATCGGCCTTGTTGACGACGATCACGTCGGGGATCTCCATCACGCCCGCCTTGAGCGCCTGGATCGAGTCGCCCGATCCCGGGATCAGCACGAGCACGACGGTGTCCGCATGGTCGATGACGTCGACCTCGGCCTGCCCGACGCCGACGGTCTCCAGGAACACGTCGTCCTTGCCGGCGGCGTCCATCAGCAGCGCGGTCTGCAGCGCCGCCTCGGCGAGACCGCCGAGCGCGCCGCGCGTCGCCATCGAGCGGATGAACACGCCCGGGTCGAGGAAGTGCTCGGAGAGGCGGATGCGATCCCCGAGCAGCGCGCCGCCGCGGAACGGCGAACTGGGGTCGATCGACAGCACGGCGACCTGACGGTCCTGCCGGCGACGGAGCTTCACGAGCGCGCCGATCAGCGTCGACTTGCCTGCCCCGGGCGGGCCGGTGAACCCTACGACCGCTGCGGAGCCGGTCCGCGGGTAGATCTCGCGGACGAGCGCCCAGCCCTCGGGGTCGTCGTCCTCGACGAGCGAGATCGCTCGCGCGAGCGCACGCTTGTCGCCCGCCAGGAGCCGCTCGGCGAGCGGTGGCTTGCGGTCGGTCATGGGCGCGGCATGATCACAGATCACCCCGCCGCACTAGCATCGAGGACCCTCATGGCGACCCTCGCTCCGCCGCCGACGCCCCTGCATGTCCGAGGGGCTCCAGAGCCGCTCGACGGCGGCCTGCTCGCCTTCCTGCGCTTCGCGCGCCGGCACCGGATGCTGACGCCGAAGTACGCGCGTCTGCTCCTTCGCTGGGTCCGGCTGAAGCTGCGCTGGCGTGGACGCCTGCAGACCGACGGGATCTGCTTCGTCGGACCCGGCGTGACGTTCGAGATCGGCCCGGAGGCGAGCGTCCGGCTCGGCCGCTGGTCGTGGATCGGGCACGGGACGAAGATCCGTGCGCACGAGGGCGAGGTCGCGATCGGGGCGAAGACCGTGCTCGGTCAGGAGTGCACGATCTCATCCTTCCAGCGCGTCGCGATCGGCCGCGAGTGCATCCTCGCCGACCGCGTGATGCTTATCGACTTCGACCACGGCGTGACCGAGGTCGAACGCCCGATCCGCCTGCAGGGGATCTACAAGCGCGACGTCAACGTCGGCCACAACTGCTGGATCGGCTACGGGGCGTGCATCCTGCGCGGCAGCACGATCGGCGACAACTGCATCGTGGGCACCTCGACGGTGGTCACCAAGGACGTGCCCGCCAACGCCGTCGTCGGCGGCGTGCCGGCGCGCGTGCTGCGGATGCGCGACGCGCCGCTCGGCATGCGCTGGCGGTAGCGCCTCGGGGACGTTGTGCCGCCTCGACCGGCTCCAGACGGTCGAGGCGACACGATCTAACCCTGCGAAAGGGCTAGAGCTGGGCCGAGCACGCCGGCCAGGGCGACGTGCCACGGGCACGGTAGAGCGCCATCGCGAGCCGGTCCTGCGTCGCCTCGGAGGCGCGGGCCGGATCGCCGGAGCCGCCCATCGCGTGCCAGGTCGCACGCGTGAACTGGTACTTCCCGCGGTACTGACCGTCCGCCGAGATCGCCCGCGGGTCGCCGCCCGACTCGCACCGCGCGATCCGGGCCAGGATGCTCGCGGCGCTGCCGGAGGCACGCGCCGACGAGCGGGTCGAGGTCGACGCGCTGCGCGCCCGGATTCCGAGTGCGGCGAGCGTCTGGGGCCCGACGACGCCGTCGACGGTCAACCCGTGGGCGCGCTGGAAGCGCTTGACGGCGCGGCGGGTCTGCGGCCCGAAGACGCCGTCTGCCGGGATGCCCAGCGCGCGCTGGACGGCCGCGACGGACGAGCCCGCGCTGCGCACGGCGGCGGCGCCGCCGGACGAGTTGCCCGCGGCGAGCGCCCCGCCCGTCGCCAGCGAGAGCGAGACGAGCGCGACGCCGGCTCCCGCACGGAAGCCGCGGCGGCGGCGCAGGCTGCGCAGCGCCGCGAAGCGGCGGGCACGCGACCGGCGCTGCGACTCCAGCCATGGAGCGGACGACGCAAGATCGGTTGTGGACAAGCTTGATTCCCCCTGGTCTCAGGCGCCTACGGGGTTAGCTGTCGGGCTCGCGCTGAAGACCTGCGCTACGTCGCTGTCGCGACGATTCGCCCCGCGGGACCGAGCCATCCGGTCCCAATCGGTTCCCCCGCTCCCCGGCGCTCTGGGCGTCGGGGACTCGGCTCTTATGAACTGCGGCGCGGAACTATAGACCCGCGCCCGACGGTCGCGTCGGCCGCCCGTGTACCGACCCGGTGCTGCTCACGGGCGCAGGACGGCCAGCAGGTCCAGCGAACGGCTCAGATCGCCCCGGTGCAGGCGGAAGTCACGCACCGAGATCGCCGCCGTGAAGCGGTCGTAGAACGCTGCGGTGACGCCGAGCCGCGCGTGGACGGCGTCCCAGCCGAGATGCTCGATCGCGAACTGGTGCGCGCGCAGCCTGCGCGCGTGCGAGAGCCCGAGCAGGTCGACGGAACCGAAGTGGCGCTCGCACAGCGCCCGGTACTCCTCGGGCTCGTACTCGCGCACGTGCCACGGGTTGCCGGAGCGCGCCTGGCCCTTCGGCGCGAGCGTCAACACGTTCGGCGTCGACACGTACGCGACGCCGCCCGGCCCGACCAGCCCCTTGATGTGCTCGAGCACGGCGTCCGGGTCCTGCACGTGCTCGATCGTCTGCAGGAACACGACGCAGTCGACGTCGCCCTGCCAGGTCTCGACGAGATCACGCTCGAAGCGCACCGTCTCGGAGCTGTACTTCAGCCGCGCGTGCTCGAATGCGTCCGGGTTCGCGTCAACGCCGACGACCGACGCCGCCGTCCGCCCGAGCACGGCCGCCCCGTAGCCTTCGCCGCACGCGAGGTCGACGATCCGCCGCCCGTGCGTGCGTGCGGCGATCCACTCGTAGACCACCAGATGGCGCCGGAACCAGTAGTTCTCCTCGGGGACGTCGGGCAGCGTGCGCTCGCCGGTGAGCGAGAGCGGCGGGACGCCATCGGGCTGGTCGCGCTGGAGGTAGACGCTGTCGGCCATGCGGTCGCGCACCATACCGGCGCACAGGCGCGGCCCAGTGCGCCACCGCGCACAACGGCTCGGCGCGTATGGTGCCGCGGTGAGGCGAGGGTTCGTGAGTCAGACCACCAGCGCGGCGGCCGGGACCGCCCACACCCGCACGGACGCGGTGCCGGACATCCGGCTGCGCGGCCTCGCCAAGCGCTACGGCGACACGGCCGCGGTCGCCGGCGTCGACCTCGACGTCGCGCGCGGCGAGTTCTTCACGCTGCTCGGCCCGTCCGGCTCGGGCAAGACGACGACGCTGCGCCTGATCGCCGGCTTCGAGCGCCCGGACGCGGGGACGATCGAGCTGGCCGGCCGCGACGTGTCGGCGCTGCCGCCATTCGACCGCGACGTCAACACGGTCTTCCAGGACTACGCCCTGTTCCCGCACATGACGGTCGAGCAGAACGTCGAGTACGGGCTGCGCATCCGCAAGGTCTCCCGCGACGAGCGGCGCACCCGCGTAACCGAGGCACTCGCGATGGTCCGCCTCCCGCAGCTCGGCGCCCGCAAGCCCGGGCAGCTCTCCGGCGGCCAGCGCCAGCGGGTCGCGCTGGCGCGAGCGATCGTGTGCCGGCCGCAGGTCCTGCTGCTCGACGAGCCCCTCGGCGCGCTCGACCTCAAGCTGCGCCAGGAGATGCAGGTCGAGCTCAAGCGCATCCAGACCGAGGTCGGGATCACGTTCGTGTACGTGACCCACGACCAGGACGAGGCGCTGACGATGAGCGACCGCCTCGCGGTCTTCAACGACGGGCGGATCGAGCAGATCGGCGCGCCGGCCGAGGTCTACGAGCGGCCGGCGAGCGCGTTCATCGCCGGCTTCGTCGGCGTCTCGAACCTGCTCGAGCGCGACGGGCGCCGCTTCACGGTCCGACCGGAGAAGGTGCGCATCGTGGACGCCGGAGCCGAGGGCCTGCACACGGAGGCCGGCGTCATCCGCGACGTCGCCTACGCGGGGATGCTGACGCGCTTCACCGTCGAACTTGACGCCGGCGGCGAGCTGCAGGTGGTGCGGCAGAACCTCGAGACGACCTCCGCGGAGGTGCTCGGGCAGCGAGGAGAACGGGTGACGGTGGGATGGCGCGAGGAGCACACCTCGGTCGTCCCGGGACATGAGGAGATCGGATGACCAGCAGGCGATGGTGCGCGACGGCTGTGGCCGTGACCGCGCTCGCGCTGACCGCCGGATGTGGTGGCGGCAGCGATTCGAGCACGAGCGCGAACGGGATCCAGGTCCCCAAGGGCCCGAAGATGGCCACCTCCGTCGGTCAGGGTGAGGGGAAGCTCAACCTGATCGCGTGGGCCGGCTACGCCGAGGACGGCTCCACCGACCCGAAGGTCGACTGGGTGACGCCGTTCGAGAAGCAGACCGGCTGCCAGGTCAACGTCAAGATCGGCAACACGTCCGACGAGATGGTGACGCTGATGCGCACCGGCAAGTACGACACGGTCTCCGCCTCCGGCGACGCGACGCTGCGCCTGATCGCCGGCGGCGACGTCGCGCCGGTCAACACCAAGCTCGTCCCGAACTACGCCGACGTCTACGCCGGGCTCAAGGACAAGCCCTGGAACTCGGTCAACGGGCAGATGTACGGAATCCCTCACGGCTACGGGGCGAACCTGCTGATGTGGCGCACCGACAAGGTCAAGGGCAATCTCGACTCGTGGCGCTCCGTGTTCACCGACGCCTCCGCCAACCAGGGCCACGTGACCGCGTACGACAGCCCGATCTACATCGCAGACGCCGCGGTCTACCTGAAGGCGACGCAGCCGGCGCTGAAGATCACCAACCCCTACGAGCTGGACCCCAAGCAGTTCCAGGCGGCGGTGAACCTGCTCAAGCAGCAGCGCAAGAGCATCGGCCAGTACTGGGCGGACTACACCAAGGAGCAGGCCGCGTTCTCGTCGGGCGACTCGACGGTGGGCACGACCTGGCAGGTGATCGCCAACCTGCTCGAGGGCGACAAGATCCCGATCAGGACGGTGCTCCCCAAGGAGGGCTCGACGGGCTGGTCGGACACCTGGATGCTGGCCGCGAAGGCGCAGCACCCGAACTGCGCCTACAAGTGGATGAACTACATCATCTCGCCGAAGGTCAACGCCCAGGTCGCCGAGTGGTTCGGCGAGGCGCCGGCCAACCAGAAGGCGTGCGCCGAGACGGCCGACAAGAACCACTGCAAGACCTTCCACGCGGGCGATGACGCGTACTTCAAGCACGTGTCGTTCTGGACGACGCCGCGCGCGAGCTGCGGCGACTCGCGCGGATCGGTCTGCGCCGACTACTCCAAGTGGGTGCAGGCCTGGACGGAGATCAAGGGATGACGGTGCTGGCCCCGCCTTCGGGCGGGGCCGGCCGGCGGCTGGCCGCCGGGTTGTGGCGGCGCCCGCGGCTGCAGGTCGCCGGGCTGCTCGCCGGCCCTATGGGCTGGCTGGTGATCGCCTACCTCGGCTCCCTCGCCGTGCTGCTCGTCGCCGCGTTCTGGCAGCTCGACCAGTTCTCGGGCAAGGTCGTCCACAGCTACGGGCTGCAGAACTTCCAGACGCTCGCCGACGGCGCGGTCTACCGCACGATCGTGCTGCGGACGGTGCTGATCGCCGCCGCCGTCACGGTCACCGACGCGCTGCTGGCGTTCCCGATCGCCTTCACGATGGCCAAGCTCGCCGGCCCGCGCACGCGCGCGCTGCTCGTGATCGCCGTCCTGATGCCGCTGTGGTCGAGCTATCTCGTCAAGGTCTACGCGTGGCGCATCATCCTCCAGGAGGACGGCATCCTGAACTGGGCGCTCGGACCGCTCGGACTCAGCGGGCCGGGCTTCGGCAACGTCGCCACCTGGCTCGTCTTCTCGTACCTGTGGCTGCCCTACATGGTGCTGCCGATCTACGCCGGGCTCGAGCGGATCCCGCACTCGCTGCTCGACGCGTCCGGCGACCTCGGCGGCCGGCCCGGGCTGACGTTCCGGCGCGTGGTGCTGCCGCTCGCGCTGCCGGCCGTCGTCGCCGGGTCGATCTTCACCTTCTCGCTGACGCTCGGCGACTACATCACGCCGCGGCTGGTCTCGAGCACGCAGTTCATCGGCAACGTCGTCTACGACAACGTCGGCGTCGCGAACAACCTGCCGCTGGCGGCCGCGTTCGCGACGGTCCCGATCGTGATCATGGTCCTCTACCTGCTGGCCGCGCGGCGGCTGGGCGCCTTCGAGTCGCTGTAGCCGTGTTCCTGTCGCGACCCGCCCGCCTGCTGCTGCGCATCGGCACCGCGATCACGCTCGCGTTCCTCTACGCGCCGCTCGTCGTGATCGCCATCTACGCCTTCAACCCGCGCCGGACGCTCGGCTGGCCGACCGGCGGGATCAGCTTCGAGTGGTTCGATCGGGCGTTCCACAACCCCGGCCTGCGCGACGCGCTGCTCGAGTCGCTCAAGGCCGGGCTCGGCGCGACGGCGATCGCGCTGGCGCTCGGGACGCTCGCCGCGCTGGCCGTCGGGCGCCACCGCTTCTTCGGCCGCGAGAGCATCTCGTTCCTGGTGATCCTGCCGCTGGCGCTGCCGGGCATCGTCACCGGCATGGCGCTCAACGCCACCTTCGGCGAGGTGCTCGCCCCGTTCGGGATCGGCTTCGGGCTGTTCACGATCATCGTCGGCCACGCCACGTTCTGCATCGTCACGATCTACAACAACGTGATCGCACGGCTGCGGCGCAGCTCACCGAGCTTCGAGGAGGCATCGGCCGACCTCGGCGCGGACTCGTGGACCACGTTCAGGCTCGTGACGATGCCCGCCCTGCGCTCGGCGCTGGCCGCGGGCGCGCTGCTGGCGTTCGCACTGTCCTTCGACGAGGTGATCGTCACGACGTTCACCGCAGGCGATCAGGCGACGCTGCCGATCTGGATCCTCACCAACCTCTCGCGGCCCAACCAGCTGCCGATCGTCAACGTCGTGGCGGTGCTCGTCGTGGCGCTCTCGGCGATCCCGGTCTACCTCGCCCACCGGCTGACGGTCGACCGCGACGGGGACTCCGCGGCGGCGGGTGCCACGACCGCGGTGGCGGTCGCGCACTAGCCGGGAGGCGTCGGCGTCTGCGGGATCGGCGAGTGGCGCTTGGCGTACAGCAGGTGCCCGAGGTCGCCGTCGATGACCGCGTTCAGCAGCTGCACGAGCCGCGCCATCCGCGGCGGAATGTGGCCGTCCTCGAGGGTTGTGATGTAGCGGCCGTAGAACAGCGAGTAGCGGTTGCCGTTGTCGCTGGCGCCGAACCCGCCCGGCTTGACGGTCTGGCCGTCGAGCCGGCGCCACGGCGCACCGTGCAACGCGCGCAGCACGCGCCGCTGCTCGGAGCGCCTGAGTCGGATCGCCTTATCCTCGAAGCCGCCATGGCCGCCCCCGAACCGCACGGCGGCCGTGCGGTCGGCGCGCAGGACGATCGCGAACGGCAGCGGATCGTCGCCCTGCACGCGCGTCATCCGGATCAACGTGCGCGCATGGCTCGCCCGGGGCGCGCGGCCGACCGCGCCGGTGTCGTGCCGGCGCGTCGCCGTCGCCGTCGGCTTCGCCAGATCGTCGCCGCCGCCGCAGCCGGTGAGCGCGGCTGCGACGAGCACGGCCGACGCCGATCCCAGCCGCGCGCACGGACGTACACTCACGAGATGGCCCCCGTCCTGGACTTCCCGCTCTTCCCACTGGGCCTCGTGGCGCTCCCGACGGAGTTGATTCCCCTGCACATCTTCGAGGAACGGTACAAGGCGATGGTCGCCCATTGCCTCGAGCGGGACTCCGAGTTCGGGATCGTCTGGAGCGCCGACGACGGGCTGCGGCCGGTCGGCTGCGCGTGCGAGATCGCCGAGGTCCTCGAGCGCCTGGAGGACGGCCGCATCAACCTGATCGCGCGCGGGACGCGCCCGTTCGAGCTGCGCGAGCGCCACGACGCGCTCGACTACCCGGCGGGCACCGTCGAGTTCCTCGACGACCGCGAAGAGCCGGCCGACGCCGAGGCGGCGGAGACCGCTCACGACGCCTACGCGGCGCTCGTGCGCGAGGCGACCGACCGCGACCCGGATCCCGAGCAGATCGGCGCGATGTCCGCCTACGAGATGGCCGCCACCGTCGAGTTCGGCCTCGACGCCAAGCAGGGCCTGCTCGACCTGCGCTCGGAGACCGCGCGGCTGCACCTCGTCACGCGGCTGTTCCGTGCGGCGATCCGGCGGCTTGACTTCGTCGAGCGCGCGCAGGCCCGCGCGCGCTCGAACGGCAAGGTCCACTTCGGCCCGGGCTAGCCGGGCGATCAGTCACGAGAGCGGGCCCGCAGGCGCGACTCGTCGAGGTCGATCTCGCGCTGGAGGTTCTGCAGCAGGTCGGCCGGGTACGCGCGCTCGCGCTCGAGCTGCTGGAGGACCTCGCGCTCGGTCTCGAGCATCGCCTTCGAGAGCCGCGCCGCCTCGACCAGCTGCCTGCCGCGGCCGGCGTCGTTCTCGAGGCGCCCGCGCAGGCGGTCGAGGCGCGCCTGGTAGCGGTCGCGCAACCGGTCGACGACCGCGCCGTCGGGCTCCTCGTCGCGGGCCAGCTCCTCGAGGCGCTCGAGCGCGGCGTGCGTGAGCCGGGCGCGCGCCTCGGCGTCGGCGCGCCGGCGGGCCTCGCCCTGCCCGAGCCCGAGCCGCTCGATCAGCGGTGCGAGCGTCAGGCCCGGCAGCACGAGGGTGACGATCACCACGACGTAGGCGAGGAAGATGACGAGATCGCGCTGCGGGAAGCGCACGCCGGAGTCGGCGACCTGCGGGATCGCCAGGGCGGCAGCGAGCGAGACGCCGCCGCGCATCGAGCTCCAGCCGACGACGAGCCGCTCGCGGTGGTTGGTGCGCGGGCTGAACTCGTCGCGGAACGGGGCGACGAGCGCCACCACGCCCGGGAAGGTGAACATCCACAGCAGCCGCACGCCGACGACGATCGCGGCGATCAGCGCGGCGTCGCCGAGCAGCGAGAGCGCGGCGGCGTCCTGGATGCGCTGGACGATGTTCGTCAGCTGCAGCCCGATGAGCAGGAACAGCAGCGAGTTGAGCAGGAAGTTCAGCGCGTCCCAGAACGTGC
This sequence comes from Solirubrobacteraceae bacterium, assembly GCA_034664425.1. Classification (GTDB taxonomy): domain Bacteria; phylum Actinomycetota; class Thermoleophilia; order Solirubrobacterales; family Solirubrobacteraceae; genus DATBDM01. The sequence continues at coordinate 6,764 of JAXDHR010000162.1, read as the reverse complement.
GCGTGCGCAGGCGGCTCTCCGGGCCGGAGAGGCCGAGCGACTGGTTGCCGATCCACAGCCCGGCGGTGACCGCGGCGAGCACGCCCGAGAGGTGCAGCCGCTCGGCCGGGATGTAGGCGGCATACGGCGTGATCAGCGAGAGCGTGACGTCGATCGCCGGCTCGTCGGCGATCCGGCGCAACCGGCCGAGCAGCCAGCCGGCCGCGAGGCCGACGACGATCCCGCCGAGCGCCACGCCGACGAACTGCAGCGCCGCCGAGCCCAGCGCGACGCCCGTCGTGCCGACGGCGCCGAGCGCGATCGTGTACGCCGTCAGCGCCGTGCCGTCGTTGACCAGCGACTCGCCCTCGAGGATCGTCACGATGCGTCCGGGCGCGCCGAGGCGGCGGACGACCGCGCTCGCCGACACCGGGTCGGTCGGCCCGAGCACCGCGCCGAGCACGAAGGCCGGCGCCCAGCCCAGGCCGATGACCCCGTGCGCGACGACGGCCACGGCGACGACGGTGACGAGCACGAGGCCGATCGCCAGCAGGCCGATCGGCGCGGCGTTGTCGCGCAGCTCGTAGGCGGAGGAGGAGAAGGCCGCGAAATACAGCAGCGGCGGCAGGAAGACGAAGAGGACGACGTCGGGGTCGATCTGGGGCGCCGGCAGGCCCGGCACGAAGCCGAGCCCCAGGCCGCCGAGCACGAGCACGATCGGATAGGGCACGTCGATGCGCCGCCCGACCGCGACCAGCAGCGCGATCACCCCGAGCAGGAAGACGAAGACCTCGATCTCGCTCACGAGCTCGGCCTACCCGTCAGCGGCGCAGACCGCAGACATCCTCGGACACGTCCTTGGTGAGCTGCTGCACAGCGAGGAACGCGCGCGGCTGGTGCGGCGAGGTGTCCGAGAACGCGACCGTGCCCTGCTCGAGCCGCACCCGGTAGGCGAGGACGTGATTCGGGCCCGGCGGTAGGCGCAGGCCGAGGTCGGCGGGCTTGACGAGGTCGCGGGCGAGCTGGCGCGCGCGCAGCAGCAGATCTCCGTTGAGCGGGTGCTCGGCGCCGTTGCAGGTCACCGAGCCGCCGTCATTGATCACCATGTCGACCTTCGCGTTGCGGCCCTGTCCGCTGCGCAGCACCTCGAAGAGGTCCGGCGACGCCTGGCCGCAGGCCGCGAGCGCCGCGACGATCGCCACGAGCGCCGCGAGCGCGGCCGCCCGCCTCAAACCACCACCAGCTGGGCGCCGGCGACCTCGCGCAGGAAGCGCGGGGTCGAGCGCACGCCGTGCAGCCGCGCCTCGACGTCGGCGCGATCGCACCCCTTGGCCGCGACCGCGGCGGCACACGCCCACAGCCGGCAGTCGGGCAGCGCGAGCGCGCTCTCGCGCAGCTCGAACAGCGTGCGGGCGAAGGCGCGCCGCTCGTCGGGATCGGCTCCGGCGAGCGCGTCGGAGCGCATCGCCCAGAGCGCGATCTCGTCGTCGAGCAGCGGCGCGAGCGCGCCGAAGGACACGAGCCCGCGCGCGGGCGTGCCGTCCGCGGCGGCCGACACCAGGAGCGAGAGCCCCGTGTACAGCCGCTCGGGACGCCCCGATTCGAGGATCACCGCGATCATGCTGTCCATCGTATGGTCCGTACGCTGGACGTCCGAGGGCTGCGCTGCCCGCTGCCGCTGATCCGCGCCCGCGCCGCGCTGCCCGCGCTCGCGCCGGGCGACACGCTCGAAGTGCTGGCCACCGATCCCGAGGCGCCGATCGACCTCGCTGCGCTCGCCGCCGACGCGGCGCTCGAGTTCGACGCCGCGCCCGACGGCGGCGGCTGGCGGATCACGCTGATCAGATCCGGCGAGCCCGCAGCTCCAGCCGGCTGATCCGCGTCTCGCCCGGCGCGAGCTCGGGCAGCCGCCCCTCGGCGCGGTCGTGCGCGCGTCCGAGGACCGAGCAGTTGGCCGGTTCGAGCCCGAGCACCGCCAGCCCGGGGGCTGGGAGGACCCACTGCCACAGGCGCGGCATCGTCGCGACGTCCCAGCGGACCACGACCTCGAGCCCGAGCCGCTCGTTGCGCACCCGCGCCTGCGCCCAGCCGTCCGCGCCGGCGCCGACCTCGTGCTCGAAGACGCGCTCCGGCCCTTCGACGATGCCGGGCCAGAGCCCCCAGGCATCCGCATAGGGCTCGGCGTCGGAGTCCCGGGGGCGGGTCGCGCGCGCGTCGAGCACGACCTCGGAGCCTTCGCCCCAGAGCGGCGCGCCGAAGTTGACGTGGTAGAGCATCGGGACGGCCTCAATCTCGTGCCCGCGGTTGCGCACGGTATCGACGAGCTCGACCCGGCCCTCCCCCACGCGCGTGCGCCAGACGCGCTCGACCTCGAGGTGGTAGCGCAGCGAATCGGCCTCGGCGATCCGCGCGCGCACGGTCAGCACCCCGCCGTCGGTGCGCTCGATCGCCTCGACGGTCGCGCGCTGCTCGTGGAACTCTCCGTGCTGGCCGATTCCCTCCGACGGCACGCCGACGTTGCGCAGGCCGCAGGTCGTGACCAGCCCGCCGTTGAAGCCGCGCGACCAATCCTGCTCGCGCGGGTTGGCGATCGGCCCGGTCTCGCCGACGGGCGAGATCCACGCCAGCGGCACGCCGCCGTACCAGGCGGCGCCGGCGTCGAGCCCACGATCGGGCAGCAGCCGCAGGTCGATCCCGTCCCACACGCGCAGGTCGATCGCGCGGCACCCCGTGGCCGGCCCGTCGGTGACCACGGAGGAGACGGCGGCGGCGAGCTGGTCGAGGTTGCCGAGGGCGTGACGCGGGAGCATGGCCCGCGACCCTATCCGCGGAGGGCGACCCCTGCCGCGGCAACCGTCGTCCGGCAGCCGACGTTCCCGGTTCCCGGTCGCCCGGCGGCGGGCAGGCGCGACGCATGCTCGAAGGACTTCGTGCCCGGTTCCGTCGTCGTCGCGATCCGGCGGAGCAACACTGCGAGGGTTGCGGCGCCGCGCTGCGGGTGGAGGGCACCGGACGCCACAGCATCTACCGTCACGAGGGCGAGCCCGTGCTCGGCGACAGCTGTCCGGGCTGCGGCGCTCCGCTGCCCGGCAAGCCGCGCCACGACGCGGCGGCGACGAGACCCTGACCGATGTCGCCGGTCACGCGAGCGCGACCGCGCCACCTCGGCGCGGGTCTCCGCCGCCCGACATGGCGCCGGTCGCAGGGTCGCGCTCGACGGCCTGGCAGCCGCCGAAGAAGAGATTGCGCGCCCGGAAGCGCGCGACGACCTCACCCGCCGCCTCGAGCGCGCCGAGCTCGATGCCGGGCTCGGCGTAGATCGTGCCCTCCTCGTCATGCAGACGCGGCGCCTGGACGGCCTCGCCCGCGTCCATCCCGAGGTCGATCGCGTTGACGATCACCTGCAGCAGCGCGGAGCGGATCCGGTTCGATCCCGCCGAGCCGAGCACGAGCTGCGGCACGCCGTCCGCCAGCACCACCGTCGGCGCCATCATCGACGGCAGCCGGCGTCCCGGCGGATGTGTGAAGAAGCCGAGCGGGGAGAGGTCCTCCTCGCCCATCACGTTGTTGAGATGCACTCCGGTGCCGGGCACGACCAGCCCGGAGCCCTCGCCGTTGGAGCACGTCACCGAGCAGGCCCAGCCGTCGACGTCCAGTGCGGCGATGTGGGTGGTCGAGCCGAGCCGGCTCGCAAAGCGAGCAGCGAAGCCCGGTTCCGCCAGGCCGGCGAGGAACTCGGGCGTGCGCTCGGCGTGCGCCCGGCGCATGGCGCGGATGAGCGCCGCCGCGTCCGGCGGCGAAGGGGCGCGATCGAGCACCGCGAGCGCGTAGGCGAGCAGGATGCCGCCGGCACTCGGCGGCGGGTTCGTCGCCACCTCGCGGTCGCGGAAGCGCACGCGCACCGGATCGCGGTCGACCGGCGCGTAGGCGGCGAGGTCCTCGCGGGCGAGCGCACCGCCGCGCGCGCCGACCCAGCCGACGAGCGCGTCGGCGACATCGCCGGTGTAGAAGGGCGCCGGCCCGTCGGCGGCGAGCCGCTCGATCGCATCGGCGAGCTCCGGATCGCTCCAGGAGTCGCCGGCGACGAGCACGCGGCCGCCGGGCCGGAAGCGCTCGCTCGCCTCCGCGGAGGAGTCGGTGATCGGCGAGAGGATCTGGAAGACGTAGGCCTGCTCGGGGGTGATCTCCACGCCGGCACGCGCGAGCGAGGCCGCCGGTGCCGCCAGCTCGGCGAGGTCGAGCGTCCCCCAGCGCCGCGCGGCCTCCCACAGCCCGGCCGGCGTGCCCGGCACGCCGACCGACGCGGCGCCGACGTTGAACAGCTGGACGGCGTCGCCGAACGAGACCTCGACCGCGGTCAGCTCGGCGCGCTGCGCGGGCGGGGCGCCGCGGCCGGGGGCCTCCACGAAGAAGTCGAGCAGCACGGGCTCCACGCCCGGGGCGGCGACGAGCATGTAGCCGCCCGAGCCGAGACCGGTCAGCAGCGGCTCGGCGACGAACGACGTGAGCATCGCCGCGATCGCCGCGTCGACGGCATTGCCGCCGGCGCGCAGGGCACGCGCGCCGGCCTCGGCGGTCAGCGGGTGACCGGCGGCGACGATTCCGCGACCGGCCAAGGGCGAGCTCAGAACCTGGGCATGAACTCCGGCACGTCGACATCGACGCCCCGGCCGACGCGCGCCGGCTCGCGCTCGCGCTCGCGGCGAGTCTCGCCCCGGGAGACGCGGAACTCGTCGCGGCCCGCTCCGCTGCGCTCCTCCCTGGAGCGCAACGACGGCGTGTCGCCGTAGCCCGTCGCGACGACCGTGATCCAGACCTCGTCCTCGAGCTGCTCGTCGATCATCGCCCCGAAGATGATGTTCGCGTCGGGGTGCGCGGCCTCCTGGACGGCCTTGGCCGCCTCGTTGACCTCCCACAGCGACAGGTCCGTGCCGCCCGTCATCGACAGCAGGATCCCGCGCGCGCCCTCGAGCGTCGTCTCCAGCAGTGGCGAGGACGTCGCGGCGGCCGCGGCATCGAGCGCGCGCTTCTCGCCCGTGCCCATGCCGATGCCGAGCAGGGCGTTGCCCGCCTCGGACATGATCGTGCGCACGTCGGCGAAGTCGAGGTTGATCAGCCCCGGGAGCGTGATCAGGTCGGAGATGCCCTGTACGCCCTGGCGCAGCACGTCGTCGGCGACCTTGAAGGCCTCGACCATCGACGTCTGCTTGTCGAGCACCGTCAGCAGGCGGTTGTTCGGGACCGTGATGAGGGTGTCGACCTCCTCCTGCAGCGCCGCGATCCCGTTCTCGGCGGCCTGCATGCGCCGCGAGCCCTCGAAGCCGAACGGCTTGGTCACGATGCCGACCGTCAGCGCGCCGAGCTCGCGGGCGATGCGGGCGACGACGGGCGCCGCGCCGGTGCCGGTGCCCCCGCCCTCGCCGGCCGTGATGAAGACCATGTCCGAGCCCTTGAGCATGGCCTTGACCCGGTCGTAGTCCTCCATCGCCGCCGACCGGCCCAGGTCGGGGTTGGAGCCCGACCCGAGCCCGCGCGTGAGATCGCCGCCGATCTGCATCGTCACGTCGGCGTCGGACTGCTGCAGCGACTGGCGGTCGGTGTTGAGCGCGATGAACTGCACGCCCCGGACCTCCGCCTCGATCATGCGGTTGACGGCGTTGACGCCGCCGCCGCCGACGCCGACGACGCGCAGCTGCGGCTGGCCGACCTGCTGCGGGGCGGGCGTGCTCCACTGGTAGTCCTCCGCCGAGGGCGGGGGGACGTGCGGCGCGCGGCCGGGCGGGGCCATCACGTCGTCGGGCAGGTCGGAGGAGAACGCGTTGCGCAGGCGCTCCTGCGGCGTCGGGGTGCGGCGCTCCTCGGCGGACTCCGGGCGCCGGCGCTCCGGCGCCGCTTCGAGCCCGTCGGTCTCCGTCTTCCGGAACAGCGCGGCCAGGGGTCCTTCCCGCATGCTCGCGCGCTTACCGCTTCCCATTCGTGAGCACCTCCTGCGCCAGCTGGCGATAGGCATGGGCCGCGGGGCCCGTGGGGTCGTAGCGGAGCACGGACATTCCCTTCACGGGAGCCTCCGCGAACCGGATGGTCTTGCGGATGCGCGCGCCGAAGACCCGGTCGCCGAAGTTCTCCTCGAGGATCTCGAGCGCCTCCCTGGCATGCAGGGTCCGGGTGTCGACCATGGTGGGCAGGATGCCCGCGATGTCGACGTCGGGATTGAGGTTCTCGCGGATCATCTGAAGGGTGTTCTGCAGCTGGAGCAGCCCGCGCATCGAGAGATACTCGCACTGCACGGGGACGATCACCTTGTCGGCCGCCGTGAGCGCGTTCACGGTCAATAGTCCCAGGGATGGCGGCGTATCGATGCAAATGAAGTCGTAGTCGTCATCGATCGCACGGAGCGCCTTCACGAGGGAGCGCTCGCGACCGATCTTCGTGGACATCGCGATCTCGGCGCCGGCCAGGTCGATCGAGGCGCACGCGATGTCGACCTCGCGCCTGCGGATGACCTCGCGGATCGAGAGATCGTGGACCAGCACGTCGAACATCGACTGCTCGAGCGTGTCGGGGTCGATCCCCTGCGACATCGTCAGGTTGCCCTGCGGATCCATGTCCACGCACAGCACGCGGTGCCCCTCCTCCGCGAACGCCGCAGCGAGGTTGAGCGTCGTCGTCGTCTTCGCCACGCCGCCCTTCTGGTTGGCGAAGGCGATGACCTTGGCCTTGCCGGTCACGTGGTGCTCCGTTCACGGTCGGGGGAACCCATCGGGCGATTGGGTTCGCGCCCGCGG
>JAXDHR010000161.1:0-31310 GCA_034664425.1 Solirubrobacteraceae bacterium | reverse complement strand
GAGCGGCCCGGCCTTGTCGATGATCGCGTCGGGGATGACGATCTAATGCCGACTTGAGCTTCTGGACGGAACAACGAGCGCACGGAGGTGGCTCGATGGACAGGAAGCGACGGACGCTGCTGGGACTGGCAGCGACGACGATGGCGACGCTGGCCATGGTGGGGTCCGCGTCCGCGGGCGTGCTCGCTCCGAGCGCGTTGAACTGCGACGACGCCAGCGCGTCGAAGGTCTTCCAGCCGTGGCTGGATGGAGCCAGCTACAGCCTCGCTCCGGGAGGGAACGCGGAGGGCTCCACGGCGGGCTGGACGTTCGCCGGCGGCGCGCGCGTCGTCAGCGCCAACGAGCCCTGGAAGGTCGGCGGCGGTGCGAGCTCGTCTCGATCCCGTCCGGCGGCTCGCTGACGAGCGCACCGGTGTGCGTCGGGCTCGACAATCCGACCATCCGCTTCTTCGCCGCCGCACCGGTGGCTCGCTGCTGTCGACGCTCGCGGTGTCCGTACGCTTCCAGACCGTCGCCGGTCTGACGGCGACGCTGCCGATCGGCGTGGTGCCCGGGCTGAGCACGAGCTGGTCGCCGTCGCTGCCGATGACCGTGATCGCGAACCTGCTGCCGCTGCTGCCCAACGACAAGACCGCGGTGCAGTTCCAGTTCACCCCCCTGCTCGGCGGGTCCTGGTTGGTCGACGACGTCTACGTCGACCCGATGCGAATGCGCTGAGAGACCCGGAGGACTAGCGCGCCCGCAGCTTCCGGCTGCGGGAGCGCTCCTCCTGCTTGATCACGACGCTCTCGATCAGCCGGAGGATCTCTGCGGGCCCCGAGGCCCGCACCGTGCCGGACTCGAACGCCTCGCGCCACGAGCGCAGCGTGCCCTCGCGGGCGAGCTCGTTGAAGTGCGAGCGCGGCAGCGAGAGCCGGACCTTGGCGTCGGACGCGATGTCCTTGGTGACCTTCGGACCCGGCACCTCGACGCGGTAGAGCTGGATGTCGCCGCGGCCGCGCAGCTCGAGCTCGATCACCAGCTTCAGGCGCGCGAGCGCCGGCACCTCCTTCTGGAAGTTCCGGATCGCGAGCTCGATCAGTGCCTTCGTATCTCCCGACGCCATTGTGCGCCGATGTTACAACCGGGCGGTGCGCATCAAGAACCTGGAGCGATCGCCGCGATGGCGGTCGCGGGCGTACTCGAGCGGCCGCCCGCCGCGCTCGCTGAACACCCGCTCGACCAGCATCAGCGGCGAGCCGACCGGCACGCCCAGCACGCGCGCCTCGAAGGCGCCGGCCGCGACGGGCTCGAGGCACTCGAGACCGCTCGCCAGCGCGAGCGCGTAGTCCTCGCGCAGGATCCGGGTGACCGACCCGCGCAAGTCGCGCTCCAGCAGCCCGGGCACGCGCGCGGCGGGCAGCCACGCGTCCTCGAGCGCCAGCGGCCGCCCGCCGGCGGTGCGCAGGCGGCGCACGCGCACCACCGCCGCGCCGGCCTGCAGCCGCAGCCCGCGGGCGACGGCCGGCGGCGCGGGCCGCTCGCGCGCCTCGAGCACACGCGCGCCGGCTTCCATGCCCTGCCGCTCGACGGCGGCGGTCAGTCCCTCGACGCGCGTGAGGTCGAAGGTGACCTTGCTCACGCCCGAGACGAACGTCCCCTGCCCCACCCCGCGCTCGACGAGCCCCTCCTCCGCGAGCGCCGCGAGCGCCTGGCGCACGGTCATGCGGCTCACGCCGAGCCGGCGGGCCATGTCGCGCTCGGCGGGCAGGCGCTGGCCCGCGCCGAGCTCGCCCGACTCGATGCGGACTCGCAGCGACGCTTCGATCTGGGCCCAGGCCGGTGTACGGCCTGACCGGTCAAGGGGCTCGGGTGGGTCGACGGACACCTGAGGAGCGAGCCTAGGCCGCTTGCGGACGCGGGGTCAAGAGCGGTTTGCCCCCAAAGGTCCTATCTCGATACCTTGCGCCGCATGACGCTCGAGGAGCTGCGGACTGCCGTCGCGGAGGGCAGCGTCGACACGGTGCTGCTCGCGATGACCGACATGCAGGGCCGCCTGCAGGGCAAGCGCCTCAACGCCCACCACTTCCTCGAGGACACGCTCGAGCACGGCGCCGAGGCGTGCAACTACCTGCTCGCGGTCGACGTCGAGATGAACACGGTCGACGGCTACGCGCTGTCGAGCTGGGAACGCGGCTACGGCGACTTCGAGTGGGTGCCCGACCTCGCGACGCTGCGGCGGCTCCCGTGGTCGCCCCGCACGGCGCTGTGCCTCGCCGACGTCCGCTGGCACGACGGCTCCGATGTCGCGCCGTCGCCGCGCCAGGTGCTGCGCCGCCAGCTCGACCGGCTGGCCGAGCGCGGCCTCACGGCCTACGCCGCGACCGAGCTCGAGTTCATGGTCTTCCGCGATTCCTACGAGCAGGCCTGGAGCAAGGGCTATCGCGACCTCGCACCGGCCAACCAGTACAACGTCGACTACTCCGTGCTCGGCACGGCGCGGGTGGAGCCGCTGATCCGCCGGATCCGCAACGAGATGATCGGCGCCGGGCTGCGCGTGGAGAACTCCAAGGGGGAGTGCAACCTCGGCCAGCACGAGATCAACTTCACCTACGGCCCCGCGCTGCAGAGCGCAGACGAGCACGCGATCTACAAGACCGGCGCCAAGGAGATCGCCGCCCAGGAGGGCATGGCGATCACCTTCATGGCGAAGTTCGACGAGCGCGAGGGCAACTCGTGCCACATCCACCTCTCGCTGCGCCGCGACGACGGTTCGGCGCTGTTCGCCGACGAGCCGGAGACGTTCGAGCGCTTCATGGCCGGCCAGCTCGCCTGCCTGCGCGAGCTGACCCTGCTGCACGCGCCGAACGTCAACTCCTACAAGCGCTTCGCGTCGGCGTCGTTCGCGCCGACGACCGTCGCCTGGGGCCGCGACAACCGCACGTGCGCGCTGCGCGTCGTGGGGCACGGGCCCGCGACGCGCTGCGAGCTGCGCCTCCCCGGCGCCGACGTCAACCCGTACCTCGCGCTCGCGGCGATGATCGCCGCAGGGCTGCACGGGATCGACGCCGAGCTGGCGCTCGAAGAACCCGTGACCGGCAACGCCTACACGTCCGGCAAGCCGACCGTGCCGCGCACGCTGCAGGACGCCCGCGAGGAGTTCGCGGCCAGCACGGTGGCCCGCGAGGCGTTCGGCGAGGAGGTCGTCGAGCATTACCTCAACCACGCCCGGGTCGAGCTCGACGCCTTCGGGGCCGCGGTGACGGACTGGGAGCGGGTCAGGGGGTTCGAGCGGTTGTGAGTTCCGGGCCGGGCCTGGAGACCGTCGTCTTTGCTCCCGTGCGCTCGACGTCGGCGTTCGAGGAGACGCTCGAGCGCCTCGGCACGGCGATCAAGCTCGGCCTGCTCGCCCCGGGCACGCGCCTACCGGCCGAGCGGGAGCTGTGCGAGCAGCTCGGCATCGCCCGCTCCACCTTGCGCCAGGCGCTCACCGCGCTGGTCCAGACCGGTCACCTGCACGCAACGCGCGGGCGCGGCGGCGGCACCTTCGTCGCCGACGCCCTGCCGCCGGCCGAGCCGCCTTCGGACGAGTTGCTCGCCAGCTGGCGCGACGTCTGCGACCAGCGCCTCGCCGTCGAGCTCGGCGTCGCGGTACTCGCAGCCGAACGCGCCCAGCCCGAGGCGCTCGCCCCGCTCGACGCGCTCGTGCACACGATGCAGGAGCGCGTCGGCGACTTCCCGGCCTACCGCCGCGCGGACGTGCGCTTCCACGTGATGCTCGCCGAGACGACGGGCTCAGCGCGGCTGGTGAGCGCGACCACGGAGGCGCAGGGCGCGATGGGCGGCCTGATCCACCACATCCCGCACCCACCCGAGGTGCTGGCGTGGTCCAACGCGCAGCACGCTCGGCTGCTCGCCTCCGTCGAGCGTCACGACGCCCATGCGGCCGTCCGTGTCATGACGGAGCACCTGCACGGCACCGAGCACGTCCTCGCGGGCCTGCTCCCGTCGACGGGCGCTTGACTTCGGACGGTGGCCGCACATACGCTCCGCGCCGCTAGAGGTCGGACCAGCACACCTTTCTGGAGGGAGAGGATGGCCACCACGCAGCCCGAGACGCCCGACGCCGATTCGGCCCGCCTGGCCGAGCTCGGATACAAGCAGGATCTTCAGCGCGCCTGGAGCTCCTTCTCGAACTTCGCGATCTCGTTCACGATCATCTCGGTCCTCGCCGGCTGCTTCACCACGTACTTCGTGGCCTGGAACAACGGCGGCCCGATCGCGATTTCCTGGGGCTGGCCGATCATCTGCGGCCTGATCCTGCTCGTCGCCTTCTCGATGTCCGAGCTGGTCAGCGCCTATCCCACCGCGGGCGGGATCTACTGGTGGGCGTCCGAGCTCGGTGGCAAGGGTTGGGGCTGGTTCACCGGCTGGTTCAACCTCGTCGGGCTGATCGGCGTGGTCGCGTCGGTCGACTACGCGTGCGCGCAGTTCATGAACGCGCTGTTCTCGCTCTACAAGCTGGACATCGGCGTCGTGAACTTCGGTGACACCAAGCACGTGCTCGCGGAGACGTTCGTCCTGTTCGCGCTGATCCTGCTCCTGCACGCGCTGATCAACATCTTCTCCTCGCCGCTCGTGGCGCTGTTCAACAACATCTCCGTCGGCTGGCACGTGCTCGGCGTCGCGGTCATCATCGGGATCCTGATCCTGGTGCCCGACCACCATCAGAGCGTGTCGTTCGTGTTCGGGCACACGATCAACAACTCCGGCTTCTCCGGCGGGATGTTCTGGTTCTACGTGCTGCCGCTCGGCTTCCTGCTGACGATGTACACGCAGACGGGCTACGACGCCTCCGCGCACATCTCCGAGGAGACGCGCGGCGCGGCGCTCGGCGCCGCCAAGGGCGTCTGGCGCGCGGTGTTCTATTCCGGCGTGATCGGCTGGTTCGTGCTGCTCGCGATCACCTTCGCCGCAACCGACACGAAGTTCATCAACGACGCGAGCAACGGCTTCGGGCTCGGCTCGTCGCTGGCGATCTTCAGCTCCGCCCTGACCCCCGCGGCCGCCAAGGCGGTCGTCCTCATCGCGACGGTCGGACAGCTCTTCTGCGGCATGGCCTGCCTCACCAGCGCCTCGCGCATGTGCTACGCGTTCTCGCGCGACCGAGCGATCCCCGGCTGGCGGATCTGGACACGCCTGAACCACCACCGCGTCCCGGCCTACGCGGTGATCTTCATGGCGGTCTGCGCGCTGCTGATCACGCTGCCCGCGCTCGAGGGCGACTCGAACAACTACACGTACGCGTTCGCCGCGGTCGTCTCGATCACGGTGATCGGCCTCTACATCGCCTACGTGATCCCGGTGTTCCTGCGCTGGCGCACGGGGGACGCGTTCCAGCCGGGCCCGTGGACGCTCGGCCGCCACTACAAGTGGGTCAACCCCGCGGCGGTGATCTGGGTCGCGATCTGCGTCGTGATCTTCATCCTCCCGCAGGCGCCCGCGGGCGTGCCCGGGCGCAAGGAGTTCGACTGGAAGTACGTCAACTACGCGCCGATCACGGTCGGTGCGGTGTTCGCGATCGTCGGCATCTGGTGGCTCGTGCGCGCACGGCATACCTTCACCGGGCCGCGGCGCAACGTCGAGTTCGACGAGGGCGCCGGCATCGTCGAGGAGACACCCCCGCCCGCGCCGGCCACGAGCTAGCCTCGGTCCGGTGGATTCGTCGACACGGCCGGTCATCGGGCTCTGCACGGCGCTCGAGCGCGCGCGCTGGAGCGTGTGGGACCAGGAGGCGGTGCTGCTCCCGCGCAACTACGTGACAGCGGTGCAGCAGGCGGGCGGCATCGCCGTCCTGCTGGCCCCCGATCCGACCGCCGAGGAGGCCGCGGACGAGTGGCTCGACCTGCTCGACGGCCTGCTGCTCGCCGGCGGCGCCGACATCGAGCCGGCCGCCTACGGCGCCGAGCCCGACCCCCACACGATCGGCTCGGTGCCCGAGCGCGACGCGTTCGAGCTGGCGCTCGCGCTACGCGCGATGGAGCGCGACGTGCCGCTGCTCGGCGTCTGCCGCGGCATGCAGGTGATGAACGTCGCCCGCGGCGGGACGCTGATCCAGCACCTGCCCGCCGACAAGGGCCACGAGGACCATCGCCGCGCGCTCGGGACCTTCGAGGGCGCCGACCACGACGTGCGGCTCGCCGAGGACTCGCTCGCGGCGCGCGTCGCCGGGGAGCGCCGGCACGCGACCAAGTCCCATCACCACCAGGGCGTCGACGCGATCGGCGAGGGCTTGACGGTCACGGGCTGGGCGACGATCGACCAGCTCCCGGAGGCGATCGAGGATCCGAGCCGGCGCTTCGCGCTCGGCGTGCAGTGGCACCCGGAGGCCGACCCGCGGTCGCCGCTGATCGGCGCGCTGGTCGAGCAGGCGCGGCGCTACCGCGAGGACCGGCTGGGCAGCCTGCGATGAGCACGCTGACCGTCCTGGAGCCCGCCACGGAGGGCGTGCTCGCCGAGCTGCCGCGCGCCGACGCCGACGCGGCGGACGCCGCCGTCGCCCGCGCCAAGGCGGCCTTCCCCGCGTGGCGGGCCGTCGCCCCCGCCGACCGGGCGAAGCTGCTGCACCGGCTCGCCGACGCGCTCGCCGGCCAGCTCGAGGTGCTGGCGCAGCTCGAGGCGCGCAACGCGGGCAAGCCGATCGCCAGCGCCCGCGGGGAGATCGGCATGGTCGTGGACACCTTCCGCTACTACGCCGGGGCGCCGGAGCGCGCGCTCGGGGACACGATCCCGGTCGCCGGCGGCGTCGCCATGACCTTCCGCGAGCCGCTCGGCGTCGTCGCGCTGATCACGCCCTGGAACTTCCCGCTAGTGATCGCGAGCTGGAAGCTCGCCCCCGCGCTGGCGGCCGGCAACGTCGTCGTGCTCAAGCCGGCCGAGCTGACGCCGCTGACCGCACTCGCTTTCGAGCGGATTGCGCTCGAGGCGGGGTTGCCGGAGGGCGTCGTCAACGTGGTGGCGGGCCCGGGCTCGACGGCCGGGCAGCGGCTGGTCGAGCATCCCGATGTCGCCAAGGTCGCGTTCACCGGCTCGACCGAGGTCGGGCGCCTGATCGCGGCGGGGGCGGCCCAGACGATCAAGCGCGTCACGCTCGAGCTCGGCGGGAAGTCGCCCAACGTCGTCTTCGCCGACGCCGACGTCGCCGCCGCTGCGGCCGCTGCGCCCGGGGGCGTGTTCGACAACGCCGGGCAGGACTGCTGCGCGCGCTCGCGGATCCTCGTCGAGCGTCCGGTGCTCGATGAGTTCCTCGCGGCGATGGCGCCGGTCGTGGAGGCCATCCGCGTCGGCGATCCGCTCGATCCGGCGACCGAGATGGGCCCGCTGATCTCGGCCGGCCATCGCGACAAGGTCGCCTCCTTCATCCCGGGCGACGCGCCGGTCGCGATCCGCGGCAGTGCACCCGAGGGTCCGGGCTACTGGTTCGCCCCGACCGTCCTGTGCCCCGTCGAGGAGGGCGACCGGGCGGTGCGCGAGGAGATCTTCGGCCCTGTCGTCGTCGTCATGGCCTTCGACGGCGAGGAGGAGGCGATCCGGCTCGCCAACGATACGATCTACGGGCTCTCGGGATCGATCTGGACACGCGACGGTGCCCGCGCACTGCGCGTGGCGCGCGCGATCGACACCGGCGTGCTGTCGATCAACTCGAACACCTCGGTGCGCGTCTCGACGCCGTTCGGCGGCTTCAAGCAGTCCGGCTACGGCCGCGAGCTCGGTCCACACGCGCTCGACGCGTACACCGAGGAGAAGTCCGTGTACTACGCGACAGGGGCGTGAGCGTGTCCGGGCGCCTGGAGGGCAAGGTCTGCGTGGTCACCGGCGCGTCGAGCGGCATCGGCGCGGAGACCGTGCGGCGCTTCAACGAGGAGGGGGCGACGACGATCGGCGTCGACCTGCGCGACGACGCGCCCGCCGTCGACCTCGCCCTCGCCTGCGACGTCGCCGACGAGCACGCCGTGCCCGCGATGTTCGCCGCGGTACGCGAGACGTTCGGGCGCATCGATGTGATCTTCAACAACGCCGGCATCTCGCCCCCGGACGACAGCTCGGTGCTCGACACGTCGCTCGAAGCGTGGCAGCGCGTGCAGGACGTCAACGTCAGGTCGGTCTTCCTCTGTTGCAAGCACGGCATCCCCCACCTGCTCGACAACGCCCCGCCGACCCGCGGCTCCGTGATCAACGTCGCCTCGTTCGTCGCCGTGATGGGCGCGGCGACCTCGCAGGTCTCCTACACCGCGTCCAAGGGCGCCGTGCTCGCGATGACGCGCGAGCTGGGCGTCCAGTTCGGCCGCCGCGGCGTGCGCGTCAACGCGCTCTGCCCGGGGCCGGTCAACACGCCGCTGCTGCGCGAGCTCTACGCCGCGGACCCCGTCCAGGCCGCGCGGCGGCTCGTGCACCTGCCGATGGGGCGCTTCGCCGAGGCCGTCGAGATCGCCAACGCGGTCGTGTTCCTCGCCTCGGACGAGTCCTCCTACGTCAACGCCTCGACGTTCCTGGTCGACGGCGGGCTCTCCGGCGCCTACGTGACGCCGGAGGACGGCGCGGCGTAGCCTCCTTCCCTCGTTCACGAGCGATGGGAGGCATCGCATGGCAGCTCGCAGGACGGCCGCGGCCCTGGTGGCCGCCGCGGCGATCGCGACCGGCGCGTACGCCCTCGGCGTAGCGCGCGCCCCGGCCGACACGGCGACGGCCCCGGGCCTCTGGAGCACGTACGACAACGTGCTCGCGAAGGCCCGCTACATCAGTCTGAGCCACGTCATCGCGCCGCGAATACCTGTCTGGAAGGGCTTCGGGCCGTCGCGGTTCTCGCCGGCGATCGACCCGAAGACCGGCACGGCCTACACGTACCGCAAGGACGGCTTCGAGGCCACGCACTACGACCTCTCCACGGACCAGCTCGGCTCGCAGCTCGACCCGCCGGCGCACTGGGCGCCGCACCGGCCGGCGATCGACGAGCTGCCCGCCAGCTACGCGGTGCGGCCGCTCGTCGTGATCTCGATCGTCCCGCAGGTGCGCCGGAACCCCGCCTACGCACTGCAGGTGTCCGACGTCAAGGCCTGGGAAGGGCAGTACGGCCGCATCCCCACTGGCTCGGTGGTGATGGTGCGCTCTGACTGGTCGAAGGACTGGCCGAACCGCGGGCTGGCGAAGCGGGCGAAGTTCCCGGGCGTGAGCCTCTCGGCGCTGAAGTTCCTGCACCTGCGCCGGCACATCCTGCTGCACGGCCACGAGCCGCTCGACACCGACACGACCCCGAAGCTCGTCGGCGAGGCGTGGCTGATGCATCATGGCTATACGCAGGGCGAGGGGATCGCCCACCTCGACAGGGTCCCGCCGACGGGCTGCCTGGTCTCGCTCGGCTTCCCGCGCTTCAAGGGCGGGACCGGCGGCTACGCCAGCTATACCGCCATCTGCCCGCCGTCATGGAAGTACGGCACGCGGATCTCCGCGGCCGACGCGCCGCTCGCACGGATCGCGAAGGGCCTGCACTGGTCGGCGAAGGCGGGCACGCGGGTGCGCTGAACGGTGACGAGGAGCGGGGCGCGGGCGCCCCGCTCCCCCGCGAATCACGACACTAGATCTTGTGGCGGCGCAGGAGGCTGCGCCCGATGACCATGCGCTGGATCTCGCTCGTGCCCTCGCCGATCAGCAGCAGCGGGGCATCGCGGTACAGGCGCTCGATCTCGTACTCCTTCGAGTAGCCGTAGCCGCCGTGGATCCGGAAGGCGTCCTCGACGACCTCCTTGCCGGTCTCCGAGGCGAACAGCTTCGCCATGCCCGCCTCGATGTCGGAGCGCTGGCCGGCGTCCTTCATGCGCGCCGCCTTGAGCGTCAGCAACCGCGCGGCCTCCGTCTTGGTCGCCATGTCGGCGAGCTTGAACTGGATCGCCTGGTGCTGGGCAATCGGCTTGCCGAACGCCGAGCGCTCCTGCGAGTAGCGCAGGGCCAGCTCGAGAGCGCGCTGGGCGATGCCCACGCCGCGGGCGGCGACGTTGACGCGACCGACCTCGAGCGCGTCCATCATCTGCGGGAAGCCCTTGTTGAGCCCCGCGCCCTCGCCGCCGAGGATCATCTCCGCCGGGCAGCGGTAGTCATCGAAGACGAGCTCGGTCGACTCGACGCCCTTGTAGCCGAGCTTGCGGATCTGCGGCGGGACGGTCAGGCCCGGGTTCTCGGACGCGCCCGGCTGCTTCTCGCAGATGAAGCAGGTCATGCCGCGCTGTGGCGTCGCGGACTCACGGTCGGTGCGGGCGAGCACGAACACGACGCCGGAGCGCAGGCCGTTCGTGACCCACATCTTCTGGCCGTTGATCTCGTAGGAGCCGTCGTTGCGCTTGACGCCCGAGGTCTTGATCGCGGCCACGTCGGAGCCCAGCTCGGGCTCGGAGAGGCTGAAGGCAGCGCGGATCTCACCGGTGGCCATGCGGGGCAGCAGCCGCTCCTTCTGCTGGTCGGAGCCGAACTTCATCAGCAGGTAGGAGCCGATGAAGTGGGTGTTGACCACGCCGGAGATCGAGATCCAGCCGCGGGAGAGCTCCTCGACGATCATCGCGTAGGTCGTCAGATCGAGCCCCATGCCGCCGTACTCCTCGGGGATCGTGACCCCGAAGAGGCCGAGCTCCTTCATCTGCTCGACGATCGGCTCGGGGAATTCGTCCTCGTGGTCGTAGTGCCCGGCCTTGGGGAGGATCTGCTCGTCGACGAACTGCCGGACCATCTCGAGGATGGCCTTCTGCTCGTCGGTCTTCTCGTAGAAAGGGGAGGCGACGGCCATCGGCCGAGCATATCGGCGCCGCCGCGCCGGTACGGCCGGTCAGCGCCTACCGCTGGCGCGGCCGTTCGCGAGCGCACGGGCGTGCAGCGCGCGGCCGTACTGGGCCGCGCTGGCGTCGGACCGGCCCTGCGGAAGCAGCTGGACGGCCGGGCCGTCGCTGCCGGCCGGCGGCGAGGACGGGCCGCCGCCCGGCCCGCGGTCGAGCAGCGCGAGCGCCAGCAGCGCCGCGATCAGCACCGCGGCGGCGATCGCGGGTCCGGGCTGGAACCTCGGGAGTCGGCGGTCGTCGGTCATAGGTACGCGCCGGGCCCGCTCCGCGGGCCCGTGGTCCAGCATCGTAACCTCCGGGCGCGATGGCTTCCCGCACCGATTTCCTGCAATTTGCGGTCGACAGCGCCCATCCCGAGCGGCTGGCCCTGGTCGAACTGGCGCGCGACGGGTCGCGGCGCGAGTGGCGCTTCGGCGAGATCGCCGAAGCATCCCGGCGCGCCGCGGGGGCGCTGCGGGCACGCGGCGTGGGCCGTGGCGACGTGGTGATGACGCTGATCGGCAACCGGCCCGAGTGGGTGATCGCGATGCTCGCCTGCTTCCGGCTCGGCGCCGTCGTATTGCCCTGCAGCGAGCAGCTGCGCCCGAAGGATTTGCGGCTGCGCCTCGAGGCCACCGGCCCGGCGCTGATCGTGTGCGACGAGCGCAACGCCGGTACGCTCGCCGCGGCGGGCCGCTCCGACGGCGTCGTGCTCATCCCGGGCCCCGAGTTGACCGCCGGCGAGCCGATCGCCGGCGAGCCGCTGGGCCGCGAGGACCCGTGCCTCATCACCTTCACCTCCGGCACGTCCGGCGAGCCGCGGCCGGCGCTGCACGCGCAGCGCTACCTCGACGGCCAGGCGCTGCAGGCCGAGCACTGGCTCGACGCGCGCCCGGGCGGGCTCGTGTGGTGCACCGCGGCCTCCGGGTGGTCGAAGTCGGCGCGCAACGTCTTCATCGCCCCGTGGCTGCGCGGGGCGGCCGCGCTGCTGCACGACGCGCGCTTCGACCCGGCCGAGCGGCTGGAGATCGTCGCGCGCGAGCGCGTGCAGGTGCTGTGCATGGCGCCCACCGAGTACCGCGTGATCGCCAACCGCGCGACGCTCGAGCCGCTGCCCGATCTCGCCGGGCTCGTCGCCGCCGGGGAGGCCTTGAACCCCGAGATCCTCGCCACCTGGCGCGAGGCGACGGGGCTCGCGATCCGCGACGGCTACGGCCAGACGGAGACCGGCCAGCTCACCGGCACGCCGCTCGGCGTGCCTCCGCGCCCGGGCTCGATGGGACGCGCGCTGCCCGGCATCCGCCTCGACGTCGACGACGGCGAGCTCGTCGCCGAGGCCGCGAGCGTGCCGACCTTCTTCCTGGGCTACCTCGGCGACGAGGCGCCGGGTGGGCGGGATGGCATCTGGCGCACCGGCGACCGCGTCACCGCCGACGAGGACGGCTTCCTCTACTTCGTCGGGCGCACCGACGACGTGATCATCTCGGCGGGCTACCGGATCGGGCCCTTCGAGGTCGAGTCGGCGCTCGTCGCCCACCCCGCCGTCGCCGAGGCCGCGGTCGTCGCCGCGCCCGACGCGGAGCGCGGCAGCGTCGTGCGCGCGGTCGTCGTACTGAGCGAGGGTTACGAGCCGTCGGCGGAGCTCACGCTCGCCCTGCAGGACCACGTCAAGGCGCAGACCGCGCCCTACAAGTACCCGCGCCGGGTCGACTACGCCGCCGAGCTTCCGAAGACGACGAGCGGCAAGATCCGCCGTGCGGCGCTGCGCGAGGTGAGTTAACCCCCTTCCGGAGCGGCGGGGTGCAGGCGTAGGCTGCCGTCATGAGCGCGACGAGCCCTGCCACGGCATCCCTCGACCGCGACCGGATCGCGTCGCTGACCGCCCAGCAGCGCGAGCTGCTGCGGGAGCGAACGCGCCGCTCGGGCGAGCACTTCGAGCGCGCGCGGGCCGTCATGCCGGCCGGCGTGCCGTCCCAGTTCCAGCGCAACGACCCCTGGCCGGTCTACCTCGACCGCGGCCAGGGCGCTCGCGTGTGGGATGTCGACGGTAACGAGTACCTCGACTTCCACAATGGCTTCGGCGTCATGTGCGTCGGCCACGCCAACCCGGTCGTCGCCGCCGCGGTCAAGGCGCGGATGGACGACGGCACGCACTTCGCCGCGCCGACCACCGGCTCGATCGTCGTCGCGGAGGAGCTGCGCCGCCGCTGGGGCCTGCCGCACTGGCGCTTCACGAACTCGGGCACCGAATCGACGATGGACGGCATCCACCTCGCGCGCGGGTCCACCGGCCGCGACGTGATCGTGAAGATCGAGGGCACCTACCACGGCCACCACGACGCGGTGATGGTCTCGGTGAAGCCGCCCGCGGGGCAGATGGGCGACCGCGGCCGTCCCGCCTCGGTGCCGTACGGCCTCGGCTACCCGGCGGCGATGACCCGGCTCACCCGCGCCGTGCCGTTCAACGACGCCGACGCGCTCGCAGGCCTGCTCGCCGAGCTCGACGGCGAGGTGGCCGGCGTGATCATGGAGCCGGCGATGATGAACATCAACATCGTGCCGCCGGTCGAGGGCTATCTCGAGCGCGTGCGCGAGCTGTGCACCCAGCACGGCGCGGTGCTCATCTTCGACGAGGTCAAGACCGGCGCGGCGGTCGCCGCGGGCGGCGCGACGGAGCTGTTCGGCGTGACCCCGGACGTGGTCTGCCTCGCCAAGGCGATCTGCGGCGGCCTGCCGGGCGGCGCCGTCGGCATGACCGACGCGCTGGCCGAGATCGTCGCCGATGGGCGGGTGCGCCAGCAGGGGACCTTCAACGGCAACCCGCTGACGATGGCGGCCGCCGAGGCGACGTTGTGCGAGGTCCTCACCGACGCCGCCTACGCTCAGCTGCATGCGGCCAACGAGCGGCTGATGGCCGGCTGCGAGGACGTGATCGCCCGCTACGGGCTGCCGGCGCACACGGTCGGCATGGGCTCGAAGGGCTGCGTCGTGTTCTCGCGCGAGCCGATCCGCGAGTACCGCGACTACCTGACGAAGATCGAGCACGACCTCTCCGACCTCGCATGGCTGTTCCACATGAACGGCGGCATCTTCATGACGCCGGGCCAGGACGAGGAGTGGACGCTGTCCGTCCTGCACACCGACGCGGACCTGCAGCGCTACGTGGACGTGTTCGAGACCTTCGCCCGGGAGGTCACCCGGGCCTGAGATGACTCGGTGGCTGGAGCGTCGCTTCGCGCTCGGCCAGCGCGGCAGCTCGGTGCGCACAGAGCTGCTGGGCGGCGTCGCGACGTTCCTGACGATGAGCTACATCGTCTTCGTCAACCCTGCGATCCTCTCCGCGGCGGGAATGCCGTTCAACGCCGTCGCCGTCGCCACGGCGCTCGCGGCGGCGGTCTTCACGGCCGCGATGGGCCTGCTCGCGAACCTCCCGCTCGCGCTCGCGTCCGGGCTCGGGATCAACGCGGTGGTCGCCTTCGACCTCGTGCTCGGGCGCCATCTCCAGTGGCCCGCGGCGATGTCGTGCATCGTGCTCGAGGGGGCGCTCGCGACCGTGCTCGTCCTCGCGGGGCTGCGCGAGGCGGTGGTCCGGGCGGTCCCGCACGACCTCAAGCTCGCGATCGGCGTCGGCATCGGCCTGTTCATCGCGCTGGTGGGCCTGCGCGACGGCGGGATCGTGATCAACGACGCCGCCACCGGCATCGGCCTCGGCGACCTCACCAGCGGCCCTGCGCTGATCAGCCTCGGCGGCGTCCTCGTCGCGGCGGCGCTGACCGCGCGGGGGATGCGCGGCGCGATCCTGGCGGGGATCGCGACCACCACGGTGCTCGGGCTCGTGTTCGGGATCCTCGACGGGCCGACCGGCGTCGCCGAGTGGCCGAAGGGATCGTCGTTCTCGACGATCGGGGACAGCCTCGACCCCTCGAACCTCGCCGATGCGCTGACGTGGTCGCTCGTGCCCGTGATCTTCGCCCTCTTCATGACGGACTTCTTCGACACGGTGGGCACCGCGACGGCGATCGCCTCGCGCGCCGGGCTGCTCGACGAGCAGGGCCAGCCGCTGCGGCTGCGGCGACTGCTGCTCGTCGACTCGGTCGCAGCGGCCGGCGGCGGCGCGGCGGGCGTCTCGAGCGTGACGACCTACGTCGAGTCCGGCGCGGGCGTGGCGGAGGGCGCACGCACCGGGCTCGCCTCGCTCGTCACTGCGGCGCTGTTCGCGCTGACGATCTTCCTCGTCCCGCTTGTCGCGCTCGTCGGCCAGGGCGTGACGGTCGGCAAGACGGAGCTGCATCCGGCGACCGCCCCCGCGCTGGTGATGGTCGGCTACCTGATGCTGCGCCTCGTCGGCGACATGGACTGGACGCGCGCCGAGACGGCCCTGCCCGCGTTCCTGATCGTCGTCGGCGTTCCGATGACCTTCTCGATCGCCGCCGGTATCGGCTTCGGCGTCTTCGGCTACGTCGTCGTGATGCTCGCACAGGGCCGCGCGCGCGAGATCCACCCGCTGATGTGGGCGCTCGTCCCGATGTTCGCGGCGTTCTACGCGAGCGACTGGCTCAGCGCCAACGTGTTCTGATCGCCGTCGTCGCCCTTGCGCGGCACGTGGCTCATGGCGTGCTCGGCCAGTGCGGTGATCGTCAGGCTCGGGTTGACGCCGACGTTGGCCGGAATCGCCGCGCCGTCGCAGACCATCAGGTTCTCGTAGCCGAACACGCGCTGGCGGGCGTCGACGACGCCCCGCGAGGGGTCCGGCGCGATCACGGCACCGCCGAGGATGTGCGCGGTCGAGGGGATGTTCGCCGCTGCCTCGAGGACCGAGGACTGCGCGATCCCGCCCGTGCGCTGTGCCAGCCAGGCCGCGAACGCGTTGGCGACCGGGATGAAGGTCGGGTTCGGGCGCTCGCGATTCTGCTCGGTACGCAGCCAGACGCCGCCCCACGGCAGCCGGCGGGCGCGCAGCGCGAGCGCGTTGTCGAGCGTCTGCATCACCAGCACGATGATCGTGTTGCGCGACCACCCGAACGGGTTCAGCGTTCGCAGCGCGCGCAGCGGATGGCGCAGCAGCGCGCCGAGCAGCCGCAGCGGACGCGTGATTCGCGTGCCGTCGCCGGTCAGCACCGTGAACAGCGAGTACATCGCCCCGCCCGCGCGCCCGTAGGTGACCGTCTCGATGTGCGTGTCGGGATCGGGGTAGACGCTCGAGGAGATCGCCACGCGCTTGGTCAGGTCGGCGCCGCCGTCGGGGAGCGTGACCGCGAGCAGCGCCTCGGAGTTCGTGCGCACGAGCTCGCCGAGGCGCGCGGAGATCCGCGGCAGCGATCCGCCGAGCCGGCAGCGGGCGAGCAGCCGGTTGGTCCCCAGCGCGCCGCCCGCCACGACGACGCCGCGCACCCGCTGCACCCGCCGGTCGCGCCTGAACCACGCGCCGGTGCGGACCGAGGTGACCGCGTAGCCGTCCGAGCCGTCCTCGGCGCCCAGCGGGCGCACGTCGATCACCGTTCGGCCGGGCTGGATCTCGGCACCGGCGCGCTCGGCCAGCCACAGGTAGTTCTTGACCAGCGTGTTCTTGGCGTTGTTGGGGCAGCCGACCATGCAGCGCCCGCACAGCACGCAGCCCGTGCGCTCGGGGCCTGCGCCGCCGAAGTAGGGGTCCGGGACGGTCTCTCCGGGTGTGCCGAAGTAGACGCCCACCCGCGTCTTCGCGTAGGTGCGGTCGGCCCCGATCTCGCGGCCGTACTCCCGCAGCAGCTGGTCCGCGGGGTCATCGGCGATGACCTCGGCGACGCCGAGCATCCGCTCCGCCTCGTCGTAGTGCGGCGCGAGCGCCGTGCGCCAGTCCGCCAGCCCGGCCCACTGCGGGTCGGAGTAGAAGCGGTCGGGCGCCCGGTAGAGCGTGTTGGCATAGCCGAGCGAACCGCCGCCGACCCCCGCGCCGCTGAGCACGGCGACGTCCCGGAACGTCGTCAGCCGCAGGATGCCCTGCATGCCCAGGCGGGGGGCCCAGAAGTAGCGCCGCAAATCCCAGGTCGAGCGCGGGAGCTCGTCATCGGTGAACCGCCGTCCGGCCTCGAGCACCGCGACGGAGTAGCCCTTCTCCCGCAGCCGCAGGGCAGCGACGCTGCCACCGAAGCCCGACCCGACGACGAGCCAGTCGTGATCGAAGCGCTCTGCCATGGGCGCGGACTCTAGCGATCATGACGGGAGCGTCAGGTTCGTCACCCCCCGTCCATGTGGAAGGTGAACATCCGCTCGGCCTCGATGCGCGCGTACATCGGGCCGGAGTCGAGGAACGACTCCCACTCCGGCCCGTAGCGCGGTACGTAGACGTCGAGCAGCGTCTGCCGCAGCTCGGCTCCCTCGGGGGCGCGGACGTCCACGCGCACCGCGCGCCCATGGACCGTCACGGCGAGCTCCTCCCCCGGCAGGTGCGTCGCACTGACGTGCGGGCGGGCGCGAATGTGGCGGAAGCGCACCGAGTCCGGCGCCGAGCCGAAGTGAAACGCGCCGCGCAGGAAGATGCCGTCGACCGGCCCGACGATCGGCCGCCCGTCGGCGGTGACGGTCGCGAGTGCCAGCAGGCACATGCCGGTCAGCCGCTCGGCGATCTGCTGCGCGTCCAGCCGCCGCTCGGGCGTGATGATCCGGCGCAGATGCTCCCCGGCGCCGGCCATGCTGCGGTCGAGCAGCTCCTGCAGCGCAGCGATGTCCTCTGTGGTCTCGTGCATGCTCAGCGCTCCCTGCGTGTGGGTGAGACGAAGCGGCTCAGGCGCTCGCCGCGCGCGCATGCCTCGACGAGCTCCGCGAAGCGCTTCGCGCGCGTGTCCGGCCGCTTGGCGTCGGTGATCCAGAACGCGCAGGTCTTGCGGTAGCTCGCTGGAGTCGTGTCCCAGAACGCCGCGGCCGCCGGGTGCTCGCGGCGCAGGCGCTCGTCCCACTCGGGCGGGAGGCGGTCCGGGCGCTTGGACGTCGAGTAGGGGAGCTGCGAGGTGTCACGCGCCTCGAAGGCCCGGCGGCCGGCGACCGTCATCAGCCCGCCGGCCTCGAGCTCGGCGACGTGCGCGACGTTGACGGCGCTCCAGCGGCGGCTCTTGCGTGGCGTGAAGCGCTGCATGTGGCGCTCGCCGTCGATGCCTCGCCCCTGGCCGTCGATCCAGCCGAAGCACAGCGCCTCGCGGACCGCCTCGGCCCAGCGGATCGACGGCTTGCCGGTCTGCGCCTTCCAGTAGCCGATCACCAGCTCGGAGGCGGAGGCATGATGCTGCTCGAACCACGTCCGCAGCTCCTGCGCGGTCGCGAAGTAGATCGGCTCGGAGTCGAACACCTAGTGCAGGACCTGCGTGAGGTAGCCGGCCTCGCGCAGCGTCGACACCACGCGCTCGGCGTGCCGCGTCCCGCGGGTCTCGAGCACGAGCTCGATCGCCGTCTCGCGGACGTGCAGGTCGAGCCCCTCGCGCACGTGCGCGACATCGACGATGTTCGCCCCCGTGCCGGCCACGCAGTCGAGCAGCCGTGCGAGGTTGCCCGGCCGGTCGGCCACGCGCGTGAGCAGAACGAGCCGGCGGCCGGCCTCGGTCTCCGCACGGCGCGCGGCCGCCGCCAGCAGCCCCGCGTCGACGTTGCCGCCGGAGAGCACCGCGATCGTCGTTCCCGCGGGCGTCGGGGCCACCTGGCCGCCGAGCAGGGCGGCGACGCCGACGGCACCGGCGCCCTCGACCACGAGCTTGCCCCGCTCCATCAGCAGCACCATGGCGGCAGCGGTCTCGTCCTCCCCCACGACGACGATCTCGTCGACGTGGCGGCGCAGCAGCTCGAGCGTCAGCTCGCCGGGATGCTTGACGGCGATGCCGTCGGCGATCGTCAGCGCCGAATCGGCCGGCACCGGCTCGCCCCGGCGCAGCGACTCCGGATACGGCGCACAGGCTTCGACCTGGACGCCGATCACCTCGACGCCGGGGCGCTGCGCCTTGATCGCGATCGCCGCCCCCGAGCAGAGCCCGCCGCCGCCGACAGGGATGACCACGCGCGCGAGGTCGGGCACCTCCTCGAGCAGCTCGAGCCCGAGCGACCCCTGACCGGCGACGACGTCCGGATCGTCGAAGGGATGCACGAAGGCGAGCCCGTCGCGTTCGGCGCGCTCGCGGGCCAGTTCGACGCACTCGTCGACCGAGCCGCCGCCGGAGTGCACGATTGCTCCCTGGCCGGTCGCCGCGTCCACCTTGGCCAGCGGCGCGTCGAGCGGAACGTAGACCTCGCACACGATCCCGTACTCGCGCGCGGCCGCGGCGACCGCCTGCGCGTGATTGCCCGCGGAGGCGCACACCACCCCTCGCGCCCGCCCTTCAGGCCCCAGCGCGGACAGCTTGGCCGCCGCGCCGCGGACCTTGAACGAGCCGGTGCGCTGGAGGTTCTCCGCCTTGAGAGCCACGACGCCGCCCGCGCGCTCGGAGATCGTGCGCGAGGACAGAACCGGGGTCCGGCGCGCGAGCGCCTCGACCGCGGGACGTGCCGCGAGCACGTCCGCCGCGGTCACCAGCGAGCGCGCGGGCGAGGCCATCGGGTCAGTCCGGCAGCGCGAGGATGGCGTCCATCTCCACCTCGGCGCCGAGCGGCAGCGACGCGACGCCGATCGTCGTGCGCGCGGGCGGGTCGGACGGGAAGTAACTGCCATACGCCTCGTTGACGGCGGCGAAGACGGAGATGTCGGTGACGTAGATCGACATCCGCACGGCATCCTCGAGCGATGCGCCGGCCGCCGCCGCGACCACGGCGAGATTGTCGAGGCAGCGCCGCGCCTGGTCGCCGATCGAGCCCTCGACGAGCTGGCCCGTGTTCGGGTCGATCGGCGTCTGGCCCGAGAGGAACACCAGGCCGCCGCTCTTGACGGCGTGCGAATAGGGACCCGCCGCCTTGGGCGCACCCTGGGCGGTGACGGTTTCGCGATGGAGGGACATGGAGAGTCATGTAATCAAGGCGCGCGGGTCCGCGTAGTTTCCGGAGCGGACGAGGCACGCCGCATACCGATATGAACCGCCTCGCGAACGAGACGTCCCCCTACCTGCTCCAGCACAAGGACAACCCGGTCGACTGGCAGCCGTGGGACGAGAGCGCGCTCGAGCAGGCGCGCGCCGAGGACCGCCCGATCCTCGTCTCGATCGGCTACTCCGCGTGTCACTGGTGCCACGTTATGGAGCGCGAGTCCTTCGAGGACCCCGAGGTCGCGCAGCTCATGAACGAGCGCTTCGTCTGCAACAAGGTCGACCGCGAGGAGCGCCCGGACGTCGACGCCGTCTACATGGAGGCCGTCCAGACGATGACCGGCCACGGCGGCTGGCCGCTGAACGCGTTCCTCACGCCGGACGGCGTCCCCTTCTACGCCGGTACCTATTTCCCGCCCCAGCCGCGCCACGGGATGCCGGCGTGGTCGCAGGTCGTCGAGGGCGTTCACCAGGCCTGGCTCGAGCAGCGCGAGGAGATCTCCGAGGCGGCGCGGCGGATGGTCGACCGGCTCGGCGCCACCGCGCAGATGGACGCCCCTGACGCCGCGCTGCATCCCGCCTCGCTCGACGCCGCCGTCGAGACGCTGCGGCGCACCTACGATGGCGAGCACGGCGGCTGGGGGCGGGCCCCGAAGTTCCCCTCCGCGTCGGTGATCGAGTTCCTGCTCGCGCGCGGCGAGCTCGAGATGTCGCTGACCACGCTGCGCGCGATGGCGGCCGGCGGGATCTACGACCAGGTGGCCGGCGGCTTCGCGCGCTACTCGGTCGACCGCGAGTGGGTCGTCCCGCACTTCGAGAAGATGCTCTACGACAACGCGCTGCTCGCGCGCGCGTACCTGCACGCCTTCCAGCTGACCGGCGAGCCGCTGTTCGGCCGCGTCGCAACCGAGACGCTCGACTGGGCGCTGCGCGAGCTGCGCCGGCCCGAGGGCGGCTTCGCGTCCGCGCTCGACGCGGACGCCGGCGGCGTCGAGGGCAGCTTCACGGTGTGGACGCTCGACGAGGTCCGCGCGGTACTCGGCGAGCGGCTCGCCCCGGTCGCGATCGGCCACTTCGGGATGACCGAGGCAGGCAACTTCGAGGGCGCCAACATCCCCGTCCGCGCGACGCCGGACCCTGCCGAGCTGCCGGGAATCAAGGCGCGGCTCCTGGCGGCGCGCGAGCAGCGCGTGCATCCCGGCCTCGACGACAAGCGGCTGACCGCATGGAACGCGCTGATGATCTCGGCGCTCGCCGACGCCGCCGCGGCACTGGGACGCGTGGACTACCGCGCCGCGGCCGAGGCATGCGCGGAGTTCGTGCTGCGCGACCTCCGCGATGCGGAGGGCCGACTGCTGCGCTCCTACAACCGCGGCAGCGCGAAGCAGCCGGCGTTCCTCGAGGATCACGCCTTCCTGCTCGAGGCGCTGCTCACGCTCTACGAGGCGACCTTCGAGCCGCGCTGGTTCGCTGAGGCGCAGGCACTCGCCGAGCAGATCCTCACGCGCTTCGCCGACCCCGAGCGCGGCGGCTTCTTCTCCACCGCGGCCGACGCCGAGCCCCTCATCGCCCGTCGCAAGGACCTCGAGGACACGCCGATCCCGTCCGGCTCCTCGGCCACCGCCTTCGGCCTGCTGCGGCTCGCGCGGCTGACCGGCGAGGCACGCTTCGAGGACGCGGCGCTCGGCGTCCTGGCCCTCCTGCACACGATCGCGCCACAGCACCCGCAGGCGTTCGGCCACCTCCTGCAGGCGCTCGACTTCGCGCTCGCGTCCGTGCGCGAGGTGGCGATCGTGGGACCCGCCGCCGGCCCGCTGGCCGACGTGGTGCGGCGCGCGTACCGCCCGCACCTGGTGGTGGCCGGCGCCGACGCGGAGGACGGCGATGTGCCCCTGCTGGCCGGCCGCACGCCGGTCGGCGGCCGCGCGGCCGCGTACGTGTGCGAGCGCTTCGCCTGCTTGCGCCCGGTCACCCAGCCGGACGAGCTCGCCGCCCTGCTGGCCTGACGCGTCGGCGCGCTTGACCGGAACAGCGGTTCCGTTAGGCTCGCGCCAGCCATGAGCCGCCTCTTCACTCTTCCCGCCGGACGCCGGAGCAAGTGGATCGTCTTCCTCGTCGTCTTCATCGTCTTCGGGGGCGTCGCCGGGGCGTTCGCCGGCAAGTTCCAGAACGCTCAGAAGAACGAGACCTCCTCGTTCCTGCCCGGCGGCGCCGAGTCGGTCAAGGCGCTCGACGCGGTCAAGCAGTACCCGGGCGGCGAGATCGCGCCCGCCGTCGTCGTCTACCAGCGCAACGGCGGCCTCAGCGCGCGCGACCGGGCGACGCTGGCGGCGGACCGCGCCAGGCTGAACGCCAACCGGCCGCCGCTGGTGCTGCCGGCCGGGCGCCCGGTGCTCTCGCCCCGCGGCGACGCGGCGATCATCGTGCAGCCGGTCCGGGCACCCGACAACGGCAACTCCGAGCAGTTCAAGAACGCCGTCCAGCACATCCGCGACACCGTCAGCGGCGAGCGCAACGGCCTCACGGTCAAGGTCACCGGCGGCGCCGGCTACTCGCTGGACGCGATCAAGGTGTTCGGCAACATCAACGGCACGCTGCTGCTGGCGACGGCACTGATCGTGCTCGTCCTGCTGATCGTCATCTACCGCTCGCCGATCTTCTGGGCGATCCCGTTCTTCACCGTGCTGCTGGCCGAGGGCGCCTCGCGCGGCTTCGGGTACCTGATCGCCGAGGCGGGCGTCACCGTAAACGGGCAGTCCGGCGGGATCCTGCCCGTGCTCGTGTTCGGGGCCGGGACCGACTACGCGCTGCTGCTCGTCTCGCGCTACCGCGAGGAGCTGCGCCGCCACGAAGACAAGCACCGGGCGGCGGCCGTTGCCCTGCGCTCCGCCGGCCCGGCGATCCTCGCCTCCGGCCTGACCGTGATCGCGGCGCTGCTCACGCTCTCGCTCGCCGAGGTCAACGGCACCGCCGGGCTCGGACCGATCGGTGCGATGGGCGTCGCACTGGCGATGATCTCGATGCTCACGATGCTGCCGGCGCTGCTGACGATCTGCGGCCGCCGTGCCTTCTGGTCGCCGTTCTTCGACACGATCCCGCACCTCGGCCAGGTCGGGCCCGACGAGACGCACGGGTTCTGGCGGCGGATCGGCGACCGCGTCGCGGAGCGCCCGCGCGCGGTCTGGGTCACCGGCACGATCGTGCTCGCGGTGCTGGCCCTGAACGTCCTCAACGTGGACACGGGACTGACCAGCTCCAACTCGTTCCGCGGCGAGGTCGAATCCGTTCAGGGCCAGAAGATCCTCGCCCGCTCGTTCCCGGCCGGATCCTCGGCCCCCACCGACGTGATCGTGCCCGACCGCTCGAAGGTGGCGCAGGTGCGCGCGGCCCTGCTCGCGCAGCGCGACCTCGTCGCCGCGGTGGCGCCGCCACGGTCGGGACCGCCGGGCGCGCGGCTCAGCGTGACGCTCAAGCCCGATCCCTACTCGACCGCCGCGCTGGACTCCGTCCCGCGGCTACGGGCGGTGGTCAAGTCGGCAGGCGGCAGGAACGTGCTGGTCGGCGGCGCGACCGCCCAGGAGAGCGATCTGCGGGCGGCCGCGACCCGCGACAATCGCGTGATCATCCCGATCGCGCTCGTCGTGGTGTTCCTGATCCTCGCCGTGCTGCTGCGGGCGCTGCTCGCTCCGCTCCTGCTCGTGCTCTCGGTGATCGTCTCCTTCATGGCCGCGCTGGGCGTCGGCATCTTCGCCTTCGACGTGATCTTCCACTTCCCGGGGATCGACCCGTCGCTCCCGCTGCTGTGCTTCGTCTTCCTCGTCGCCCTCGGCATCGACTACAACATCTTCCTGATGGCGCGCGTGCGCGAGGAGGCGCAGCGCCACGGGACGCGCGAGGGGACGCTGCGCGGCCTGGCGGTCACCGGCGCGGTGATCACCGGCGCGGGCATCGTGCTGGCGGGCACGTTCGCGACGCTCGCCGTGCTGCCGCTCGTCTTCCTCACCGAGATCGGCTTCGTGATCGCCTTCGGCGTGCTCCTGGACACGTTCATCGTGCGCTCGGTGATCGTGCCGGCACTGGCGATCGACCTGGGCCCGAGGATCTGGTGGCCGTCGGCCATGGCCCGCGCGGAGGACGAGGCGGCGCCGCCTGCGCCCGTGGCCGAGCGCGTCTAGCTCGGCCGCAGCACCTGCTGGACCGACCACGCGTTGCCGTCGGGGTCTGCGAAGAACACGAACCGGCCCCACGGGAAATCCTGCACGTCGGACGCGTCGACGCCGCGCGTCGCGAGCGCGGCACGCGCCGCGTCGGCATCGTCGACGACCACCTGCAGGCCTTTGACCGAGCCGGGCTCCGCGTCGGTGAGGCCATCGCCCAGCGCGATCGAGCAGGCCGATTCGTCGCCAACCCGTCGGCGCCCGTCGCGGCGGTCGCGAGGCACGCCGGGGTCGGGATCGGCGCCCTCTACCGGCGCTACCCGAGCAAGGAGGAGCTACTGCGCGCGCTGTGCGCCGACGGGCTCGCTCGCTACATCGCGGCCGCCGAGGCGGCGATCGCCGACGAGGGGGACCCGTGGGCGAGCTTCGCCGGGTTCATGCGCGCGGCGGTCGACGCGGACGCGAGCAGCCTCACGCAGCGGCTCGCCGGGACCTTCGAGCCGACCGAGGCGTTGTACGCGGCGGCGGCCCGGGCGGGCGAGCTCAACGAGCAGCTGTTCGCGCGGACCCGCGCGGCGGGCGCGATCCGTCCCGACGTGGAGGTCAACGACGTCGGACCGGTCCTCGAGCAGCTGGCCTCGTTCCGGCTCGGCGATCCTGAGCGCTCGCGTGCGCTGCGGCGGCGCTACCTCGAGCTCGCCCTCGACGGGCTGCGCGCCCAGCCCGGCGATCCGCTGCCGGGCGACCCGCCGACGTCGGCGGAGCTGACCGAGCGCTGGCGTCCGCGCTAGAGGATCGCCAGGTAGCGGTCGAGCTCCCAGGGAGTGACCTGCACCCGGTACTCCTCCCACTCGCGGCGCTTGATCTCGACGAAGCGGTTGAACATGTGCTCGCCGAGCGTTCGCAGGACCAGCTCGGACTCCGCGGTGATCTCGATCGCCTCGCCGAGCGTCTCCGGCAGCTGCTCGATCCCGAGCCGCCGGCGCTCGTCGGGCGACAGGTGGTAGAGGTTCTTCTCCATCGGCTCGGGCAGCTCGTAGCCGCGCTCGATGCCCTCAAGGCCCGCCTGCAGCAGCGCCGCGAACGTCAGGTAGGGGTTGCACGCCGGGTCGGGGCAGCGCAGCTCCATGCGCGTCGATGCCTCCTTGCCGGCGTGATGGAGCGGCACGCGCACCAGCGCGGACCGGTTGCGGCGGCTCCAGGCGACGTAGGTCGGGGCCTCATAGCCGGGCACGAGCCGCTTGTAGGAGTTCACCCACTGGGCGAAGATCGAGCACAGCTCGCGCGCGTGGCGCAGCTGGCCGGCGATGAACGCCTTGCCGACGTCGGAGAGAAACCAGCGGTCGTCGGCGTCGAAGAAGGCGTTGCGCCCGTCGCGGAACAGCGACTGGTGCGTGTGCATGCCCGATCCGTTCTGCCCGAAGAGCGGCTTGGGCATGAACGTCGCATGCCAGCCGTACTTCATGGCGTACTCCTTGACCGTGATGCGATAGGTCATGCAGTCGTCGGCCATCTTCAGCGCGTCGGCGTAGCGCATGTCGATCTCGTGCTGGCTGGGCCCGACCTCGTGATGAGAGTATTCGACGTTGATGCCGAGGCGCTCGAGCGCGAGCACCGTGTCGCGGCGGACGTCCGAGCCCGCGTCCTGCGTCGTGAGGTCGAAGTAGCCGCCCTCGTCGAGGACCTCGGTCGAGCGATGGTCGCGGAAGAGGAAGTACTCGAGCTCGGGGCCGACGTAGAAGTGGTCGAACCCCATGTCCGTCGCGCGCTGGACGGCGCGGCGCAGGACGTGGCGCGGGTCGCCCTCGTAGGGCTGCTGCTCGGGAGTGAGCACGTCGGCGAACATGCGCGCGACGCCGCCGCCCTCGTCCTCGGGCCGCCACGGGAGCGCCGAGAAGGTGGCCGGGTCCGGCATCGCGATCATGTCGGACTCCTCGATCGGGTTGAAGCCCGTGATCGAGGACCCGTCGAAGCCCATCCCGCCCTCGAACGCGTCGTCGAGCTGCGCCGCGTTGATAGAGAACGACTTCAGGTGCCCCAGCACGTCCGTGAACCACAGGCGGATGAACCGGATCCCGTGCTCCTCGACGAGCGCCTTCACGTCATCCGGGGTCTGCGGGCGGTCCGCGGGCTGGGGAGGCATGCGGGCGGAGCCTAGAGGACGCGCCTGGCCTACAACAGCCAGCGGTCGCCCCAGGCCTTCAGCTGGGCCAGGGCGTCGCGGAGGTCGCGCCCGCGCTCGGTCAGCTCGTACTCGACACGCACCGGCGCGCCGTCCTGGACGCGGCGCTCGACGATCCCGCGCGCCTCGAGCTCCTTGAGGCGCTCGGAGAGCAGGCGGTCGGACAGATCCGGTACCGCGTGGCCGATCTCGGAGAAGCGCATCGTGCCGCCCTGCATCAACACGTAGATGATCGCGCCGCTCCAGCGCTTGCCGACCAGCTCGACGGTCTCGTGCAGGCGCGGGCAGCACTCGACCGCGCCCTCGCCGAACGGCCGCTCGAGCGTCGTGACCGTCACCGTGCGGCGGCGCAGCAGCGGCTCGCGCTGGTTGCGCGGCTCGGGCTGGATCTCGTCGGCGGGCTGTCGGCTCATCTCACGGTCGGCCGGTGTGACCTTACGTTCGATAAGTGTAGAACCGCCGGCGTCCCGCGGCAAGCGCCGCGGCAGCCGCGACCGGCGCTAGTGGGCGGTCAGGATCGCGATCAGGATCAGGAGCACGCCGAGCGCGACGGACCAGGCGGCGACGCGATCCGGTCGCGGCCCGAGCCGCTCACCGACGGTGCGCGCCGGGCGCCGGTCGCGGCGGGCCGCCCTCGCGGGCTCCGCGCCACGGCCGCGGATCACAACCGTGCGACGACCCTCGGCGGGCCTGGCAACCGTGTCGATCGCGGCATGCGCGTCATCCTCGCCGGCCACCTCCGCGCGGACCGGCGTGGGCATGGCACGCTCGGCGAGCTCGGCCATCCAGGCGGCGTCGACGACGGACGCCGGCGTGGGCGCGGCGACCTCGAGCTCATCGGTCGGGCGATCGAAGTCGGCTGGCGGCCGCGGCTGCGCAGCGCGCTCGCGCAGATGGGCGTCGCGGCGCGGCGCGTCCTGGCGGGCCGGGGCCTCGCCGGCGCGGAACCGCCGGCGGCTCGGCATGTGGTCGAACAGCTCCTCCCCCACGCCCCAGTCGGCGGCGGCGCGCCGGCGGCGGCCGGTCGGATGACCGTCCTCGAGCTCGTGGTCGTAGAAGGTCGCGGTGCCGCGGACTTCTGATTCAGACATGGGTGTCCTCTTCTTCGGCCTACGGGGTTAGCTGACGGGCTCGCGCCGAAGAGCGGCGCTACTCCCTCCGGACGCGTCCGGACGGCGATTCGCCCCACCTGCTCGTGGGTCCCCCGCTCCCTGCACACGGCAGGGATTCAGCGGATGCAGCGCGGGACTGTAGCAATGGCCTCGGACGCCGCACAAGGGCGATCCGGCCCCATATGAGCCCCGTCTCCTTCGACCCCGCAACGCGCGGCCGATCGCGCGCCGGAGCGGCGCACCGGGATCTCGAATCAGGCGCCGGCGACGCGGGCCACGTACGCGGCCACGTCCTGCGCGTCGCGGCCCGTGTAGAGCTGGGCCGGCATCTGGCCGTTGCCGCGCGACCGGCCCTTGGCGAGCGCGTCGAGCACGAGCGCCTTCGGCGGCTTGAGGTCGTCGAGGTTCGGGCCGACGGTCGCGTTCGCGTTCGAGGCGGCGAGCGTGTGGCACTGCGTGCAGCGCGCCGCGAACAAATCGCGGCCACGGCTCTCGGCAGCGGTCAGCTTGACGCCCTCCGAGGGGATGGTGTCGCGGTGGTCGACCGCGGCGATGACCGCCGCGGGCACGCCGATGCCGAGCACGAGCACGGCGATGCCGAAGCCGATCCCCGCCGTCCGGCGGCCACGGCGGCTCTGGGATCGCAGGCGCGCCCCGGCGCCACCCGGGCCGCCCGACATCGCGACGAACAGGACCCCGAGGCCGAGCAGCACCCAGACGAGGACGAAGAGCAGGGTGGACATCGCGCGGAAGCGTACAAGCTTGCGCGGCGCGGGGCGATCGATCGCACGCACCCGATCATCGCCGCCGTCCCGAGGCGAAGCTCTGGACCGCCGGTGCGACGCCCCGGAAGTCGGCCATGCCGCCGGTGGGGTCCGCTGCACCCGCGCCCGCCGCCGCAGCCGCCGATCCCGCGAGCGCGCGCTCCGGGCCCGCCGCCGCTGCGATCGCCGCCGCGCGCACGGCCGTCCGGCGCTCGGCCAGCTCGACGACCTGCGCGGCGTCCTTGCCGGGCGCCAGCAGCGGCCGCAGCGCCTTGGCGAAGACGTTGATCGCCCCGCCCGCGATCGGCAGGCGCTCGAGCCGGCCCTCGATCATCACCAGCGGCTCGGTGCGCGCGGCCAGCCGGTTGCGCTCGTAGAGGTCGGGCGGGACGATGATGTTCACCGTCCCAAACTCGTCCTCCAGCAGCAGGAAGACGATCCCCTTGGCCGTCCCGGGCCGCTGGCGCGCGACGACCAGACCGCCGACGCTCACCTTCGACTCGTGCGGCAGGCGCTCGAGATCGGCGATCGAGACCGTGCCCGCCGGCAGCTGCGGCCGCGCGAGCGCGAGCGGATGCGGGCCGAGCGTCAGCCCGGTGGTCGCGTAGTCGGCCACCATCGACTCCCACGGGTCGAGCACCCGCAGCGGCGGTGGCGCGGGCACGTCGAGCGGCAGCGAGAGCTGGGTACCCGCCGTGGTGCGCTCGCCGGGGGCGGCGATGCCGAGCTGCCACAGCGCCGCCCGGCGCGCGCCGCGGCGCGCCTGCTCGTCGCCGTCGATGTCGGCCAGCGCGTCGCACGCTCCCGCCCACGCCAGCGTCTCCAGCGACGCGCGCCCGGCGCCTGCCCGCGAGGCGAGCTCGCCGAGCGAGCTGAACGGCCCGCCCGCCTCGCGCGCGGCGACCAGCGCCTCGGCCTCCTCGGTGCGCACCCCGAGCACGTAGCCGAGCCCGAGGCGCACCTGTGGTCGCTCGCCCACCCGCTCGACCGAGCAGGTCAGCGCGCTCGCGTTGACGTCGGGCGGCAGTAGCTCAATCCCCTTGCGCTGGGCCTCGTGGGCCAGCGTGTCCGGCGCGTAGAAGCCCATCGGCTGCTCGTTGAGCAGCGCGCAGAGGAACTCCGGCGCGTAATGCACCCGCAGCCACGTCGACTGGTAGGCGAGCAGCCCGAAGGCGGCGCCGTGGGCCTTCGGGAAGCCGAAGCCCGAGAAGCCGACGATCATCGTGTAGACGCGCTCGGCGGTCTCCTCGTCGGCGCCGTGGCAGCGCCGCGCGCCCTCGACGAAGCGGCGGTGATAGGCCTCGATGGCCGCCGCCGAGCGCTTGCGGCTCATCGCCCGCCGCAGCCCCTCCGCCTCGCCCGGCGAGAAGCCGGCGAAGGCCATCGAGACCTCGATCACCTGGTCCTGGAAGATGATCGTCCCGAGCGTGTCGCGCAGCACGGGCTCGAGCGACGGGTGCTCGTAGGGCACCTCGAAGTCCGGGTCCTCGCGCATCCGCTGACGGCGGGCGATGTACGGGTTGACCGCGCCGCCGAGGATCGGGCCGGGCCGCACGATCGCCACCTGGATCGTGAGGTCGTCGAGCGTCTCCGGCCGCGTCCGGCGCAGCGAGGCCATCTGCGCGCGCGACTCGATCTGGAAGACGCCCATCGTGTCGGCGTCCTGGATGGCCGTGTAGGTGTCGGCGTCGTCGAAGGGGATCCGCGAGAGGTCGACCGACTCGCCGCGGGCGCGCGCGATCAAATCGACGCAGCGCTCGACCGCCGAGAGCATCCCGAGCCCGAGCAGATCGATCTTGAGGAAGCCGGCGTCCGCGCAGGAGTCCTTGTCCCACTGGCACAGCTGGCGGCCCTCCATCGCCGCGGGCAGCACCGGGCAGCAGTCGACGAGCGGGCGCGTCGAGACGATCATCCCGCCTGAGTGCTGGGAGAGGTGGCGCGGCAGCCCGTAGGCCTCGTCGCACAGCCGCGCGAGCCATCCCCAGCGCCCGGGCAGCCGCATGTAGCGCGCCTCGTCACCGCTTCGCTCGGCGGGATCGCGGGCGCCTGTGCCCGCCGAGGAAGTCGGCGGGGTGTCGACGATCGCCAGCCACTCGCTCGTCGACATCGCGAACGGCGCGCGCATGTCACCGTCGTAGACCGGCGCGGGCGGACCGCCGGGCTCGAGCCCCAGCGCGGTCTCGACGTCCCCGGCCACGCCGCGCACGGCGAACGGCTCGGCGCCGCGCGCGACGCGCTCGAGCTCGCCCGCCGGCAGGCCGAGCACCTTGCCCAGCTCGCGGATCGCCCCGCGCGAGCGGAAGGTCGGGAAGGCGGCCACCAGCGCGGAGTGCTCGCGCCCGTAGCGGTCGTGGATGCGCGGGATCAGCACCTCGCGCACGTCACGCGGGAAGTCGAGGTCGATGTCCGGCAGCGCGGTCAGCTCCTCGTTGAGGAAGCGCCCGAGGAACAGCTCGTTCTCGATCGGATCGATGTGCGAGAGGCCGGTGAGGTAACAGACGATCGAGGACACCGATGACCCGCGGCCGCGCCCTGGGGGCAGCAGCTGGCGCGCCGACGAGGGCCCGCGGACCTCGACCGCGACGTCGCGCGCGAGCTCGAGCAGGTCGCGGTGGAGCAGGAAGAAGCCCGCCAGACCGAGCGCGTCGATCACGCGCAGCTCCTCTTCCAGGCGCGCCAGCGCGTCGGAGCGGCGCAGGTTGCCGCGCCCGTAGCGCTCCTCGAGCCGGGCACGGCAGATCTCCGCGAGGGTGCCCAGGGCCGCCGGGTCGTCGGAGCCCGGATAGCGGTAGCCGAGGTCCGAGCGCAGGTCGAAGGTCAGCCGCGCGGCGAGCTCCGCGGTCTCGGCGACCGCGGCCGGGTGCTCGGGGACGCGCGCGGCCATCGCGGCCGGGGAGGCGAGCACGTGCGCGGTGTTGCCGCGGCGGACGGGCTCTGAGGCATCGAGCGTGAGGTGGTGCTGGAGCGCGACGAAGGCGTCCTGCAGCGGCGCGCGCGAGCGCGCGTGCGCGTGGACGTTCCCCGTCGCCACGCACGGGACCCCGAGGCGCTCGGCGAGCTCGGACAGGAAGCGGTTGCGAGCGCGGTCGTCGCGCCGGAAGGGGCGCTGGAGCTCGACGTAGAGGCGCTCGCGCCCGAAGGCCGCGAGCAGCCGTCGCAGGTCCGGCTCGTCGCGCACCCCGTGGTCGGCGCAGCCGCTCAGGCAGACCAGCCCCTCGGCGTGTGCCTCGACGGCCTCGAGCGTGACGTGCGGCGCCACGTCGATGCGGCGCATCATGCGCC
>JAXDHR010000160.1:0-29314 GCA_034664425.1 Solirubrobacteraceae bacterium | reverse complement strand
TGACTACGTCGCCTCGGCCACCCGGTCTCGAGAACCTTCCGGTGGCTATTGCGCGGGGGAAACACCTCTTCCCATTCCGAACAGAGCAGTTAAGCCCCGTAGCGCCGATGGTACTTGGGACTCACGTTCCTGGGAGAGTAGGTCGCCGCCGGTTCTTCTTACGAGCCGCCCATCGGGCGGCTCGTCGTCGTTGAGGCCCCCGCTCCCCGGCCCGCGAGGTCGGCGCTTCGTCTCGGCGAGGTCGTGCGGCCGAGTGAGGCCGCGGCGCGTCGCCCATGGAGGGCGATGGTCTGGCGGGCCGCCCCGAAGACACTCGAGCCGCCCACAGGGCGGCTCGAGCAGCTTGGTAAGGCTCCCACGCCCGGCCGGCCTGCCCGTCCTCCCAGAGCGGGCGCCGGCGGGCGGGGCGTATCAGGCGCGTCGTGCCGGGCGATGTACCGGCGAGACGCAGACCTGGGCGCGCGTGCTGACCATCCCTGGGCGGCGCGCGCGCGTGTGATGACCGTGCAGCTGTCGGCGATGCGGGTGCTCGTGAATGGGGGCGGAAGGCGCCTCGCGCCGTGACGGCGCGGGGAGCGTTGCCTCACCCAGGGTCGCGAGCTCGACGGCCGTTCCTACGGCCTCGCGCACCTTCTCGCGGAGCGAGCGCTTCTTCGGGCGACGGGTGGTCATCGGGGGGAACATGTGTTCGGAAAGGTACGGTTGCTTCCGGACGGAATCGCGCTCGGACCGGCCGTCTTCGTGCCGCCCCGGTCGCGTTTGGCTCTAGAACGTGCGTTCGTACGCTTGAACCTGCAATCGATCTTGCATTCGTCTGGCCGGGGGCGGCCGATCGCCCCCGCCGACCGCTCGAGCGAAGGCCGACTCCTCATGCGCGGGCGTCGTCGGCGCGCGCTCCGACTTGACGTGGCATCCCAACGTCAACTCGGATCAGGCCATCGCCCGCCCGCCCCGAGCGGCCCCGCCACTCCGAGCGGCCCCGAGCGGCCCCGAGCGGCTCCCGCGCGCCGGCCTCGGCCCAACCCGGGGCGCTCCCGGGTGCCGACGCTCAGCGACCCCCGAGCGTCGACCAGATGTCGACCTTGGTGCGGACCTTCTCGATCACGCCGTCGGTGAACTCCGTCGTGGTCGCGTGGCCGCCGAGATCGATCGTCTTGAGGCCCGTTGCGGTGCTCTCGAGCACGCCCTCGTAGATCGCTCGCGAGGCGCGATCGGCGCCCGCGAAGCCGCGGACCCCGGCGTACTGCAGCACCGCGGCGCAAGCGAGGATCATCGCCATCGGGTTCGCGAGGTCCTTGCCCTGCAGCGACGGCGCGGTGCCGTGCGGCGCCTCGGCCATCGCGACGTCGACGACGTCGTCGGCCCCGAAGGCGAGCAGGATCGACTCCGCGCCGGCGATCGAGCCGAACATCGGCAGCACCATGTCCGAGAGGCAGTCGCCGTCGCGGTTGAGGGCGGGGATGACGAGCGGCGTCTCCGCCGCGCCGGTCAGCAGCCCGGCGTAGGTCGCGTCGATCAGCACGGGTTGGTACTCGACGCCGGAGTGGCGCTGTGCGGCGGCGTCCATCTCCTCCTTGAGCATGCCCTCGTAGACCGGGGAGACCGTCCACTTCGGGCCGCCGTAGACGACGGCGTCCATCCGCTCGGCCGTCTGGAAGGCGTACTCCGCGACCGCGCGGCAGGTCGAGCGCGTCACCTTCTCCGTGCGGTAGGCGACCTCATCGGGTGCGCCCTCCTCGCCCTCGCGCCACTGCTCGGCGCCGTAGGCGTCCTCGATCGCCATGCGCACGACGGAGATCGGGTGGTGCACGCCGGACACCGGTCCGACGACGCCCGGGATCCGGCGGCCGGTGCGGACGATCACCTTGCCGCCGACCTCCTCGCGCAGGATCCGGTTCGGGGAGCCGACGTCGTCACGGCCCTCCGGCGTGATCGTCGCCGCCTTGATGCCGAACCCGGACTCGCGCATCGCGCGGGCCGCCTCGTGGACGACCTCGTTGTGGGTCGCGCGCCGGTTCTCCAGCGAGAGGTCGTAGGACTCGAGCTCGAGCCCCGGCAGATCGAGCACGTCAGGATCGAGGACCCGCACGGCCTGCTCGAGGAGCTCCTGGCCCGTCTCGTCGCCCTCGAGGACGATGATCTTCAGCGGATCGGCCATCAGGTGGCGGCCGCCTCGCGCCCGTTGAGCTCGAGCTCGTCGGCGTGCTCGGCGAGCGCCGCGATCACGACGCCGACGTGCTCGTCGAAGTCGACGCCGAGTTCCTCCGCGCCGCGGCGCAGGTCATCGCGGGGAATCGCCGCCGCGAAGGCCGGCGTCTTCATCTTCTTCTTGACCGACTTGGGGGTCATCCCGTGGATGCCCTCCGGCCGCACGTAGGCGCAGGCCATCACGAAGCCCGACATCTCGTCGACGGCGTAGAGCGCCTTCTCCAGCGGCGATTCGCGCGGCACCTCGAGGTAGTCGGCGTGCGAGGCGACCGCCCGCACGAACGCGGGCGAGAAGCCCCGGCGCTCGAGCTCGGCCATGCCCATGCGCGGGTGACCCGTCTCGGCGTCCGGGAAGCGCTCGTAGTCGAGGTCGTGCAGCAGGCCGACGAGGCCCCACTCCTCCTCGTCGGCGCCGAAGCGGCGCGCGTAGGCGCGCATGCTCACCTCGACGGCGACCACGTGCCTGCGCAACGACGGGCTGGCCGTCCACTCGCAGAAGAGCTCCCACGCCTGCTCGCGGGTCAGCGGCTCGGACATGGTTGGTAGGCTAGCCCAGCTTCCGAGCCGGGCAGGCGGACCCTCCCGTCGTACCCGGCATTTCGCGCTGCTCATGGAGAAACTCGTCATCGAAGGCGGCGTGCCGCTCTCCGGCACGATCACTCCCGCCGGCAACAAGAACGCGGCTCTGCCGCTGCTCGCCTGCACGCTCCTCACCGACGAGGAGATGGTGCTGCACAACGTCCCGCGGATCCGTGACGCGGAGGCGATGCTGGCCCTGCTGGCGGATCTCGGCGCCTCGATCGAGTGGCGCGGGGAGAACACCGTGGCGATCAACGCGGCGAACATCGCCAAGACGGAGGTCGACCCGTCGCTGGCCGAGCGCATCCGCGCCTCCGTGCTCGTCGGCGGCCCGCTGCTGGCCCGCCACGGCGGCGCGCTGCTCCCCCCGCCGGGCGGCGACGTGATCGGCCGCCGGCGGCTGGATCCGCACCTCGACGCCTTCCGCGCGCTCGGGGCCGAGGTCGACAACGCGGAGCGCGACATCCGCCTGACGGCGCCCGCCGGCGGCCTGCGCGCGGTCGACTTCTTCATGGACGAGCCGTCGGTGATGGCGACCGAGAACGCCCTGATGGCCGCGGCAGTGATCCCCGGCACGACGACGATCCGCAACGCCGCGTCCGAGCCCCACGTTCAGGACCTCGCGCGGATGCTCAACAAGATGGGCGCGGCGATCGAGGGCATCGGCTCCAACGTCATGCACGTCCATGGCCGCGAGACGCTCGCCGGCTGCGAGCACACCGTCAGCCCGGACCACATCGAGATCGCGTCGTTCATGGCGCTCGCCGGCGTCACGCGCGGCGAGCTGCGCGTCGAGGGCTGCGTCGCCGACGACCTGCGCATGATCCGCCTCGCGTTCAGCCGCCTCGGGCTGAAGTCCGAGATGGAGGACGGCACGGTGCTCGTCCCCGGCGGGCAGGAGCTGATCGTCGAGCGCGACGCCGGCGACTACCAGTCCAAGATCGAGGACGGCCCGTGGCCGGCGTTCCCGGCCGACCTAACCTCGATCGCCGTCGCGCTCGCCACCCAGTCGGCCGGCTCGGTGCTGATCTTCGAGAAGATGTTCGAGAACCGCCTGTTCTTCGTGGACAAGCTGATCTCGATGGGCGCGGAGATCACGATCTGCGACCCGCACCGGGCGATCGTCATCGGCCCGCGTCGGCTGCGCGGCCAGCGGCTCTCGTCGCCCGACATCCGCGCCGGCATGGCGATGCTGATCGCCGCCCTGTGCGCGCAGGGGACGAGTGAGATCCACAACGTCCGCGAGATCGACCGGGGCTACGAGCGCATCGACGAGCGCCTCCGCGAGCTCGGGGCGCGGATCGAGCGCGTCGCCGCCTGAGCTAGCGTCACGCGCGTGATCCACCCGACGCCCAGCGGGACGCGCGACGTGCTCCCCGACGAGATGCGCGAGCTGCGCGCGATCGAGGCGGCGCTGCGCGGGGTCTTCGACGCCCGCGGCTACGGCGAGATCGCCACGCCCGCGCTCGAGTACGAGGAGGTGCTCACGCGCGGCGACCTCTCGGCGGCCGACCCCGCGTACAAGCTCTTCGACGAGCACGGCAACGTGCTCGTCCTGCGCTCGGACATGACGATCCCGATCGCGCGCGTGGTCGGGACACGCTACGCGACGGCCGACGTCCCGCTGCGCTTCTGCTACGTCGCCGCCGCCTATCGCTCCGTGCGCCCGCAGCGCGGCCAGCAGCGCGAGATGCTCCAGGCGGGCGTCGAGCTCGTGGGCGCGCCCGGGCCGGAGGGGACCGCCGAAGCGCTGACCGTGCTGTGCGAAGCGCTCGAGGCGGCCGGGCTGGAGAACTACCGGATCGGGCTCGGCGACGCCTCGCTGTACCCGCGGCTGCTCGACCGCGTCGGCGTCCCGGACGGCGCCCGGGCGCAGATCGTGCACGAGCTCGTCACGCGCGACTTCGTCGGCCTCGAGCGCGAGGTCGAGCGCTTCGGCGAGCCCGACCTGGCGCGGCTGCCGCAGCTGCGCGGCGGCCCGGAGGTCCTCGACGCCGCGCCCGAGGGCGCCGAGCTGCGCGCCGTGCTCGACCTGCTGCCCGCCGTGGTGGCGGAGCGGGTGATCTTCGACCTGGGCCTCACGCACGCGCTCGGCTACTACACGGGCGCGGTCTTCGAGGTCTACGACGCCGGGCTCGGCGCGCCGCTGGGCGGCGGCGGCCGCTACGACGACCTGCTCGGCCGCTTCGGCCGCCCGCTGCCCGCCTGCGGCTGGGCGCTCAACGTCGAGCGGCTGCACCTCGCGCGGGTCGGAGAGGGGCGGTGAGCGGCCTCGGCGGCCTGCGGCTCGCCGTG
The DNA here is from genome assembly GCA_034664425.1 of Solirubrobacteraceae bacterium. GTDB lineage: Bacteria > Actinomycetota > Thermoleophilia > Solirubrobacterales > Solirubrobacteraceae > DATBDM01. The sequence continues at coordinate 24,232 of JAXDHR010000160.1, read as the reverse complement.
CCGCGCGGCGCGCTGCTGGGGGAGACGCTCGATCTGCTCGACGGGCTCGGGGTCGATACCGCGGAGGTGCGCGGCAACGACCGCAAGCTGCTCTTCGCGGACGCCGGCATCGTCACCATGCGCCCCAGCGATGTGCCGACCTACGTCGAGGCCGGCGCCGCCGATCTCGGGATCACGGGCAAGGACGTGCTCGCCGAGCAGGCCGAGCGCGACGTCTACGAGCTGGTCGACCTCGGCTTCGGCCCGTGCCGGATGATCTTCGCGACCGTCGCCGGCGAGGACCCGGCCGCGGAAGCCCTGCGGCGCCTGGGCGTCATGCGCGTCGCGACCAAGTACCCCAGGATCGCGCTCGGCTACTTCGAGCGCACCGGCCGCCAGGTCGAGATCGTCGAGGTCAAGGGCTCGGTCGAGCTGGCGCCGCTGACGGGGCTCGTGGAGGGCATCGTCGACCTCACCGCGACCGGCACGACGCTGCGCGAGAACGGGCTCGTGATTCGCGAGGAGATCTCCGCCTCGACCGCGCGGCTGATCGCCAACCCGGTCGCCCACAAGCTCAAGGCGGCGGCGATCGACGCGCTCGTGGGGCGCATCCGTGGCGGCTGAGCGGATCCGCTGCGACGTCCCCGGCGCGGCCCGCGCCGCTGAGCGCGTGCGGTCGCTCGTGCCGGCGGGCGCCTCGGTCGCCGTGCCGGTGGCGGAGATCCTCGCCGACGTGCGCGCGCGCGGGGACGCCGCGGTGCTCGAGCTCGAGCGCCGCTTCGGCGCCGGCGACGGGCCGTTGCGCGTGCCGGCCGCCGAGCTCGAGGCTGCCGCGGAGGCGCTCGACGGCGAGCTGCGCGCCGGCCTGCGGACCGCGATCGCCAACGTCGCCGCGGTCGCGGCCGCGAGCCTGCACGACGACCGCGCCGTCGAGCTCGAGCAGGGCCAGCGCGTGATCGTGCGCGAGCTGCCGGTCCGGCGCGCCGCGGTCTACGCGCCGGGCGGGCGCAACCCGTACCCGTCGTCGGTCGTGATGGGCGCGGTGACCGCGCGCGCGGCCGGGGTGGAGGAGGTCGTCGTCGTCGCCCCGCCGCATCCGGCGATCCTGGCCGCGGCGGCGCTCTGCGGCGTCGAGGAGGTCTACCGGATGGGCGGGGCGCAGGCGGTCGGCGCGCTCGCGTACGGCACGGGAAGCATCCCGCGGGTGGACGTCATCGTCGGCCCCGGGTCGCTGTGGGTGCAGGAGGCCAAGCGCCAGGTCGCCGACACGGTCGGCATCGACGGCTTCGCCGGGCCGAGCGACCTGACGCTGATCGTCGCCGGCGACGTCGAGCTCGAGCCGCTCGCACTGGACCTGCTGGCGCAGGCCGAGCACGGCGAGGGCTCGCTCGTGGTGGCGGTCAGCGACGACCCGGAGCGGCTCGACGCGCTGGCGCCGCGGCTGCGTGACACGCCGGGACCCGCCGTGCTCGTCGAGGTGGCCGACCTCGAGGCGGCGCTCGCCTTCGCCGAGGCGCTCGCGCCCGAGCACCTGCAGCTCGCGGGCGCGGCCGCGGAGGCGCTCGCCCCGCGCGTGCGGCGCGCCGGCTGCCTGTTCGTCGGCGCGGCGAGCGGCACCGCGTTCGGCGACTACGTCGCGGGCTCGAACCACGTCCTGCCGACCGACGGTGCCGCGCGCTTCGCCTCCGGTCTGTCCGTACGCCACTTCCGCCGGACGATGCACGAGGTCCGCGTGGGTGCCGCCGCCGGGGCGCTCGCGCGCGCCGGCGTGCCGATCGCGCGGGCCGAGGGCTTCGCCGGGCATGCCGCCTCGATGCAGATCCGCGAGAATCCAGCGCCGTGAGCAGCCGCACCGCGCAGATCTCCCGCACCACGGGCGAGACCGACGTCTCGCTGAGCCTCGGCCTCGACGGCTCGGGCGCCGGCGAGCGCACGACCGGCGTCGGGTTCCTCGACCACATGCTCGACCTGCTCGCGCGCCACGGCCGCCTCGACCTCGAGGTGACCGTGACGGGCGACCTGCAGACGGGCTCGCACCACACGGTCGAGGACACCGGCATCGTGCTCGGGCAGGCGCTGCACGCGGCGCTCGACGATCGCCGCGGGATCACCCGCTACGGGCACGCGGTCGTGCCGATGGACGAGGCACGCGCCGCCTGCGCGATCGACCTCTCGGGCCGGCCGCTCGCGGTGATCGAGGGCTTCGGACGCCTGCCGGCGGGCGAGATCGCCGGCTTCGAGCACGAGGCTGCGGAGGAGTTCTTCCGTGCGCTGACCGGCGCGGCGCGGATCACCCTGCATCTCGAGCTTCGGGCCGGGACGAACGCCCACCACATGATCGAGGCGTGCTTCAAGGCGTTCGCGCGGGCGTTGCGCGCGGCGGTGGCGATCGACCCGACCGAGACCGGCGTGCCGTCGACGAAGGGAACGCTCGCGTGATCGCGATCGTCGACTACGGGATGGGCAACAAGCGCTCGGTCGAGAAGGCGCTCGAGCACGTCGGCGCGCACCCGCGGATCACCGCCGATCACGACGAGATCCGCAGCGCCGACGCGGTGGTCCTGCCCGGCGTCGGCGCGTTCCCGGAGGCGATGCGCCGGCTGCGCGCGTCCGGCCTCGACCGCGTCGTCGGCGACGTCGCCGGTGCGCGCACGCCGCTTCTGGGCATCTGCCTCGGGATGCAGCTGCTGTTCGGCTCCACGACCGAGCACGAGGGCGCAATCGGGCTGGGGCTGCTGGGGGGCGACGTGACCGCGCTCGTGGCCCCCAAGCTCCCGCACATCGGCTGGAACGAGGTCGCCTTCGAGCGCCACGGCGCACTCACCGAGGGGCTCGGCGAGGTCGCCGCCTTCTACCACGTGCACTCGTTCGTCTGCCGCCCGGCGGTGCACGACGACGTGGTCGGCCGCGGCGACTACGGCGAGCGCTTCGTCTCGATCGTCGAGCGCGGCAGCGTCATGGGCGTGCAGTTCCACCCCGAGAAGTCCTCGCGCGACGGGCTCGCGCTGCTGCGGAACTTCGCCGCGCTCGCGCGGGTGCCGGCGTGATCCTCTACCCGGCGATCGACATCATGGGGGGCCACGCCGTCCGCCTGGTGCAGGGACGCTTCGAGGAGGCGACCCAGTACGCCGACGATCCGCTCGAGGCCGCGCTGGCCTGGGTCCAGGCCGGCGCGCGCTTCCTGCACGTCGTCGACCTCGACGGCGCCCGGGCCGGCGAGCCGGTGTCGCTCGACCACGTGCGGCGGATCGTCCAGAACGCCGGTGTCCCGGTGCAGTACGGTGGCGGCCTGCGCACGCTCGACGCCGTCCGCGACGCCGTGCGCGCCGGGGCAGAGCGCGTGATCGTCGGCACCCAGGCGTTTCGCGACGTCGACTTCCTCGACGACTGCCTGGAGGCGTTCGGCCCGCGGATCGTCGTCTCGGTCGACGTGCGCGGCGGCCACGTCGCGACCGCCGGCTGGACCCAGACCACCGAGATGCCCGCCGAAGCCGCGATCCGCCGCCTCGGCGCCCGCGGCGTTCGCTCGTTCGTCTACACGAGCGTTGATCGCGACGGCGGCCTTCAGGGCCCCGACCTCGACGAGGTCGCGGGCGCCGCCGCGGCCGTGCGCGGGCGCTTCATCTACTCGGGCGGGATCGGCTCGCTCGAGCACCTGCGCGCGCTGTACGACCTGCGCCAGGTCAACCTCGCCGGGGTGATCGCCGGCAAGGCGCTCTACGAGCGCCGCTTCAGCATCGCCCAGGGCCAGGCGGCGCTCGACGGGCGTTCCGGCTAGCACTCCGGTCGGTCCGGTTCGACCCCGCGGGGCCGGTGGTGCGACCGCGTGATCCGCATTGACGTTGCATGGCAACGTCAAGTCGGATCGGAGGACCCGTGTGGCACGGGGCGGCGCGGGTTCCGACCGGAGCCGCCGCCATGCTTGCCGCGTGCCTCCGGCGCCCCGGATCCTGGTGACCTGCGTGCTCGCGGCCCTCGCCGCGGCGCTCGCGCTGGCGGCGGGCGACCAGGGCTTCTGGCTGTGCCTGCCGTTCGCGCTGCTGGCCGCGACGCTCCAGCCGCGCGGCTCGTGGGCGCTCGCCGCGGCGGGCGGTGTGATGGTCTGCGCCGCCTGCGCATCGCCGCCGGCGCTCGTCGCGGTGGTCGCCGCGCCGGCCAGCGCCGGCATCCTGATCGTCCTGCGCTCCCGGCTCGAGCGCGAGCGCGACGCGATGCGCCGCTTCGCCCTGCGCGACCCGCTCACGGGCCTCGGCAACCGCCGCATGCTCGATGAGCGCCTGCGCTACGAGGTCACGCGCCACCGGCGGCACGGGCAGGAGTTCACCGTGCTCGTGTTCGACCTCGACGGCTTCAAGGCCGTCAACGACCGCTTCGGCCACGACGCCGGCGACGAGGTGCTGCGGGAGGTCGCGTCGGCGTTGATCGACGTGGTGCGCGCCCAGGACACCGTGGTGCGGCTCGGCGGCGACGAGTTCTGCGTGCTCGCGCCGCAGACCGACTCGCTGGGTGCCGAGCACCTCGAGCAGCGCGTGCACCGCGCGCTCGGGCGGATCAGCTCCGGCGTCGCGGGCGTGCGGGCGAGCGTCGGCGCGGCGATCTTCCCCGCCGACGGCCAGGAGCCCGACCGCCTGCTCGCCGTCGCCGACGCCGCTTCGCTGGAGCGCAAGCGCGCGTCGCGCGCGGGACGTCCGCGCAGCCGCGCGCACGCCGCCTGAAGCGCCCCTGCCAGACTCGACGCCGTGCACTACAAGCGCGTGATCCCCTGTATGGACGTCGACGCGGGCCGCGTGGTCAAGGGCACGCGCTTCATCGACATCCGCGATGCGGGCGATCCCGTGGAGCTTGCCGCGCACTACGACGCCGAGGGGGCGGACGAGCTCGTCTTCCTCGACATCACGGCCACCTCGGACAAGCGCTCCACCGTGGTCGAGCTCGCGCGGCGCGCCGCCGACGAGGTCTTCGTGCCGTTCACGATCGGCGGCGGCGTGCGCGAGGTCGCCGACGCCCAGGCGGTGCTCGACGCCGGCGCCGACAAGGTCTCGATCAACTCCGCCGCGCTGGCGCGGCCGGCGCTGATCGACGAGCTCGCGCAGATCTTCGGCGCGCAGTGCGTGGTGCTGGCGATCGACGCGAAGGCAGGAGGCGGCCCCGATGGCGCATGGGAGGCGTACCTGGCCGGAGGCCGCACGCCGGCCGGCCGCGACGCCGTCGCGTGGGCGCGCGAGGGCGTCGAGCGCGGGGCGGGGGAGATCCTGCTCACGTCGATGGACCGCGACGGCACCCAGGACGGCTATGACCTCGCGCTGCTCGACGCGATCGCCTCGACCGTCGACGTCCCGGTGATCGCTTCGGGCGGCGCCGGCGCGCCGCGCCACCTGGTCGAGGGCCTCGACGCGGGCGCCGATGCCGTGCTGTGCGCGTCGATCTTCCACTACGGGCAGTACACCGTCGGTCAGGTCAAGGACGCGCTGGCCGACGCGGGCGTATCCGTGCGGCGCCGCTGAGGCGACGCGGTTCGCACCCGCAGCCGGCGAGCGCGCTAGTAGCGCGGGCCCACGGGCTCCGGCAGCGCGTCGAGCACGGCCAGCAGCTCCGGCGTCATCTGCACGTTGGCCGCGCCGAGGTTCTCCTCGAGGTAGGCGATCCGGCGCGTCCCCGGGATCGGGACGACGTGCGAGCCCTGCGCGAGGACCCAGGCGATCGCCACCTGCGCCGGCGTCGCGCCCAGCCGCTCCGCGACGTCGCGGACGGCGTCCGCGATCGCCTGGTTGGCGGCCAGCGCGTCCGGTGTGAAGCGCGGGTTGTGGCCGCGCATGTCGCCCGGCGCGAATGTCGTCCCGCTGCCGAGCGCGCCGGTCAGGAAGCCGCGCCCGAGCGGCGAGAACGCCACGAAGGCGATCCCGTGCCGCGCGCAGAACGGGATCATCTCGGCGAGCGCGTCGCGGGTCCACAGCGACAGCTCGGACTGGACGGCGGCGATCGGATGGACGGCGAGCGCGCGCTCGAGCGTGGGCACGTCGACCTCCGATAACCCGAGCGAGAGCGCCTTTCCGGCCGCGACGGCCTCGGCCATCGCGCCGACGCTCTTCTCGACCGGGACGTCCGGGTCGACGCGGTGCAAATACCAGAGGTCGACCCGGTCGGTACCGAGGCGTTCCAGCGAGCCGTCGATCGCTGCCCGCAGGGTCTCCGGCCTGGCGTCGCGGCCCAGGTCGTAGGTCGCGACGTCCTCCACGGTGAGGCCGCATTTCGTCGCGACCACCGCCTCGTCGCGCCGGCCCGCGATCGCCCGGCCGACGACGCGCTCGTTCTCGCCGATCCCGTAGACCTCGGCGGTGTCGAGCAGCGTCGCTCCCGCGTCGAGCGCACGCTCGATCACGCGGAAGCCATCGCCCTCGCCGGGGCCGTAGGCCCACGAGATCGGCATGCAGCCGAGGCCGATCGCGCCGGCCTCGCGCCCCGCGATCGGACGGCGCTCCATCAGCCCCCCTTGGACTTGGCCCGCGCCTTGCGACGGTGCGCGCGCTGGCGCTGCCTGGCCTCGCGCGCCGTTGTCGGCTTCAGGACCGCCGTGGCCCTGATGCCCTTCGGGCGCATCGCGTACTGGGTGGAGTGGCCCGTGAGGAAGATCGTGCGGCCGTCGGAGATGACCGGGTTGAACGCCCCCTTGTGGAACTCCCACACCTTGCGCCCGGACACGGCGTTGAGCGCCGTCGTCGTGCGCATGCCGGAGTCCGAGAAGTAGACGATGTTGCCGACGATCGTCGGCGCACCGGAGATGCGGCCGCCCGAGCGGTAGCTCCAGCGCGTCGCACCGCTGCGCGCATCGACCGCGTAGAAGTTGCCGTCGTAGGAGCCGAAGTAGACCGTCGGCCGCCCGCCGGGCACCTGGGCCACGCCCGGGGAGGCGTAGACGTAGGCACCGGTCCCCTTGGACCATGCCAGCCGCCCCGAATCCGCGGCGAACGAGTACATCGAGCCGTCCGTGTTGCCGATGTAGACGCGCCCGAAGGCGATCGTCGCCGTCGAGTAGAAGTTCCCGCTGCCGAGGCCGAAGTGCGAGCCGTGCGTCGTGGTGCGCCAGACGAGGTGCCCGTCGCGGGCGCGGATCGCGTAGACGCGGCCACCGTAGTCGCCGAAGTAGAGGTTGCCGTTGGAGTAGGACACCGCCGCCTTGATCGCGCCGCCGGCCTGGTAGGTCCAGCGCGTCGCGCCCGTCCTGGCGCTGACGGCGTAGATCGTGCCGCCCTCCGAGCCGAAGTAGACGGTCCCGTTGAGGTACAGCGGCGAGGACTCGGTCCGCGACGGGAGATCGCGGGTCCAGAGGATCTTGCCGTCGCGCGGGCGCATCGCCGACACGCGTCCGTTCGCCGACCCGAGGCGGCTGAGCAGCGCGACGTAGATGCGCCCGCCGCCCCAGCCGGGCGAGGACGCGGCGAGCGTCCCGAGCTTCTTGCGCCAGACGCGGTGCCCCGTGTTCTTCCGGAGCGCCTCGACGTAGCCCTGGTTGTTGACCTCATAGAGTCGCGGGCCGACGAGGATCGGCGTGAACTCGAGCAACGAGCTGTCGACGCGCGACCACACGCGCCGGAACGGCGGCCGGACCTTGAACGAGGCCGGAAGGTAGCGGCGGCGGTCCTTCGTGTAGCCGTAGTCGGGCCAGACGAACGTGGCCAGTGGGTCGGCCTGCTTGCCCTTGTGCTTGCGCGCGGGCGCGTCCGGCGCGGGAGTCTGGGTCGGCTCGGCGTGGAACTCCACGTCGGGGTTGGAGACGTCTCCGCCGCGCGTGAGGGCGAAGACAGCGCCCGCGCCGATCAGGACGACGATCAGCGCGGCAACTCCGATCAGGATCCGACGCCGACGCCGACGCCGGGGCTGGCGCTCGGGCGACATGGCGCAAGAGGGTAGCCGCAGGGCATGATGGCCCGCGTGAGCCGGCGAGAGGACCTGATCGAAGCGCTCGGGCCCCATCCCGCGCTCGAGGCCCTGGCAGGTGAGCCAGGCGTCCACGTCGTCGGTGGCGCGGTTCGCGATGCGCTCCGGGGTGCGCCGGCGGACGAGCTCGACCTGCTCGTGGAGGGCGATGCGGCGGCTGTGGCCCGGCGGGCGGCGCAGCGGCTCGGCGGCCGCGCCCTCGTGCACGAGCGCTTCGGGACGGCGACCGTGCAGGCGCCGGGGGCGACGTTCGATCTCGCCTCAACCCGAACGGAGCGCTACCCGGCGCCCGGCGCGCTGCCCGAGGTCACGCTCGGCGCGAGCGTCGAGCAGGACCTCGGCCGCCGCGACCTGACGGTCAACGCGCTCGCCGTCGCCATCGCCGACGGTGAGCTCACGGCCTGGCCGGGCGCCCTGGAGGACCTCGAGGCAGGCGTGCTCCGCGTGCTGCACGAGCGCTCGTTCACCGACGACCCGACGCGGATGCTGCGCCTGGCCCGGTACGCCGGCCGCCTGGGCTTCGCGCCGGACCCGGGGACGGACGCGCTGCTGGCCGCGGCCGTCGCCGGCGGCGCGGTCGCGACCGTCTCGGGCGAGCGGCTGGGCGAGGAGCTGCGCCTGCTCGCCGGCGAGCCGCAGCCCGCCGCGCTGGCGGCGCTCGCGCGGCACGGGCTCGGCGCCGCGGTGCTCGATCGAGCCTTCCACGTGGAGCCGGGCCTGGTCGCCCGGGCACTCGCGCTCGCGCCGCCCGACGCGCGGCCCGACCTCGTCGCGCTTGCCGCGACGCTCCGCCGGGTCCCGTACGAGCGGCTCGCCGGCGCGCTCGAGCGCCTCGCCTTCCCCGCGGCCGAGCGCGCCACGCTGCTCGCGGCGGCGACGGCTCCCGCCCTCGAGAACGGTTCCGACGAGGCGCTGTGGGCGCAGCTGCGCCGGACGGCGCCCGAGGCGGTCGCGCTGGCGGGCGCCGCCGGCGACGCGGACGCGGCGACACGCTGGCTGGGCGAGCTGCGCCACCGGCGCCTGGCGATCTCCGGCGACGACCTCGTCGCCGCGGGTTTGTCGGGACCGGCGGTCGGGGCCGGCCTCGATGCCGCCATGCGAGCCCACCTGCGCGGCGAGGCCCCCGACCGCGAGGCGCAGTTGGCGGCCGCGCTCGCCTAGATTGTGCGGATGGCCGTCGCGACCACGCTTCCCGCGCCGTTCCGCTGGCAGGGCGAGCACGTCGCCGCGCAGCTGCCAGGCGCCCGCGCGCTGTTCACGACACGCCGCGGCGGCGTGTCGAGCGGGCCGTACGCATCGCTGAACCTCGGCCGCTTGACCGCCGACGACCCCGCGGCCGTGGCCGAGAACCACGCCCGGCTGGGCGCCGCGACCGGCTGCGCGCCCGAGCGCGTGCTCTACGGGCGCCAGGTCCACGGGCCGGTGGTGCGGCGCGTCACCGAGGCGCCCGCCCCCGGCCGGCCGGTGAGCGAGGAGGACGGGCAGGCGACCGCGCTGGCCGGCCACGGCGCGCTCGTCTTCGTCGCCGACTGCCTGCCGGTGCTGCTCGCCGCCGGCGGTGCCGTCGCCGCCGTCCACGCGGGCTGGCGCGGGCTCGCGGGCGGTGTGATCGCCGCGGGCGTCGCCGCGCTGCGCGACGTCGGAGGCCGTGGAGCGGTGACCGCGCTGATCGGGCCGGGAGCGCGCAGCTGCTGCTACGAGACGGGCGAGGACGTGCACGCCGCCTTCGCGGGCGACGGCGCGCGGGTCGGCGAGCGCCGCCTCGACCTCGCGCTGATCGCCCGCCGCCGGCTCGAGGCGGCCGGCGCGGCGGCGGTGCACGACGTCGGGCTGTGCACGATCTGCCACCCGCAGCTGTTCTTCTCCCACCGCCGCGATGACGGCGTCACCGGGCGCCAGGCGGGCCTCGCATGGCGAATCTGATCTACGGGCTCGACGCGGCGCGCGTGCGCGAGAACGCCGAACGCGTCCGCGAGGAGATCGCCGCCGCCGCGTCGCTCGCCGGCCGTGATCCCGCCGGCGTGCGGCTGCTCGCGGCGGTCAAGTACGTGCCGCTCGAGGGGCTCGGGGTGCTCGCCGAGGCCGGCCTGACGCTGCTCGGCGAGAACCGCGCGCAGGACCTCGAGGCCAAGGCGAACGCCTACGAGGGCGCGTTCACCTGGCACTTCATCGGCCAGCTGCAGAGCCGCAAGGTCAAGCAGATCCTCCCGCATGTCGAGCTGATCCACTCGGTCGCGTCGGACTCCGCCCTCGGGCAGCTCGAGCGCCACGGCACGCCGGACACCCAGGTCCTGGTCGAGGTCAACGTCGCCGGCGAGGAGGCCAAGGCGGGGATCGCGCCCGCCGACCTCGGCGCGTTCATCGCCCGCTGCCCGGTTCGCGTCGCCGGGCTGATGACGATGCCGCCGTTCGCCGCCGAGCCGGAGGCGAGCCGCCCGGCGTTCGCGCGCCTGCGCGAGCTCGCGGCCGAGCACGGGCTCGAGCAGCTCTCGATGGGCACCTCCCAGGACTACGCGGTCGCGGTCGAGGAGGGGGCCACGATCGTCCGCGTCGGCTCGACCCTGTTCGCGTAGCGTTCCGCCGCCAGCGCCACCGGGTAGCGCGGGCGGATGCCCCTGATCTCCTGGCTCGCCCGCACCTGGATCCTCTCGCGCCTGTTCGGCGGCGGCCGCCGGCGCCGTGGCGGCTACGGATACCGCCGGCAGGGCCGCGGAGGCCTGTTCCCGTTCCCGCACTACTCGACACGCACGCGCGGCGGCTCGCGGGTGTCCGTCTCGGGCTGCTGCCTGCCGATCCCGCTGATGCTGAGCGTGTCGGCGCTCGCCGGCATGCGGGCGCTGCTGCGGCGGTAGGCGTGCGCCCGACGGCGCGGCAGCGCAAGCGCCGGGCGCGCCGGCTGACCCTGCGGCTCGCGGGCGCGGCCGTGGGCGCCAGCAGTGCGCTCGTCGCCGCGGAGCTGCTGGTGGTCGCGCGCCGGCGCGGCCCTCGCGGAGCCGCGGAGGCGCTGCGCGAGGGCTATCGCGCGGGCACCGCGAACGAGACGGCCCTGATGAACCTGTTCCTCGCCTTCGTCGCGACGTTCGGCGCGGCGCGGACGGTCACTGCCCTGATCCGCGCGGAGGTCGGTCCGCTGCGCAACGTCCACGTCGGATCGCGGCACATCCACCACTTCGTCCCGGGGATCGGCCTGAGCCTGCTGTCGGGCGGCGCCTCGATCGCCTTGCGCCACGAGGGCCTCGACCACTGGCTCGCGCTCCCGTTCGGTGCGGGCGCGGCGCTCGTCCTCGACGAGGCCGCGCTGCTCGTCGAGCTCGAGGACGTCTACTGGTCCGAGGAAGGGGTGCTGGGCGTGCAGGCGGGGCTCGCGACGGTCGCGCTGCTGGCCAGCCTCGCGCTCGCCGTCCGCATGGTGCGCCGGGGCGAGCGGGCGCAAGACGCGTAGACTGCGTGCTTGCAGGGAAGATGCCCTGCACCCCGAACGATCACCACGCATGGCCTTCCGAGATACCTGGCACCGCACCCTCGTCTACTTCGGCCTCGCCGAGGACCGTGACGCGTACGACGACGAGGAGGAGGTCGACGTCCGCGAGCCGGAAGAGGAGATCGAGAGCCGCTACCGCGAGCGCCCCAACGTACGCCGGCTGTCCTCCTCGCGCCGCCGGCGCGACGAGATCGACGACATCTTCGCCGACGACAGCCCGTCCGAGCGGCGCACGACCGTGCTGCGGCCGGTCGGCGGTGGCTCCGTCGCAGCGGGAAGGGGCGGCAACGGCCGCGCCGAAGGGGTCAGGGTGCATCTCGTGATCCCCAAGTCGTTCAACGACGCGCAGGACGTCGCGGACAAGTTCAAGGACACGATTCCCGTGATCCTCAACCTGCAGGGCTCGGACACCGACCTCTCCAAGCGGCTGATCGACTTCGCCTCGGGCCTCACCTACGCGCTCGACGGCGGCATGCAGCGGATCGCCGACAAGGTGTTCCTGCTCACGCCGCGCAACGTCGAGGTCTCCGCCGAGGAGCGCGCGCGGCTGATCGAGAAGGGCTTCTTCAACCAGAGCTGAGCTGGGGCTCGTATTCTCCGAGCCCTCATGCAGGTCGGCTTCATCGGTTCCGGGAACATGGCGCGCGCGCTGGCGCGCGGCTGGGGCGAGCCCGTGCTGTGCACCGACTCCGGATCGGGCCGCGCCGCGGCGCTCGTCGCAGAGCTCGGCGGCGAGGTGCTCGCCTCCAACCGCGAGCTGGTCGAGCGCGCCGGCCTCGTCGTGCTCGCCCACAAGCCTTACCAGCTCCAGGACGTGGCGGCCGAGGCGGCGGCCGCGGCCGACCGGGACACGCGAATCGTCTCCGTGCTCGGCGGCACGACCCAGGCGCAGGTCCGTGACGCGTGGGGCGGCGCGACGGTGATCCGCGTCGAGCCGAACACGCCCGTGGAGGTTCGCCGCGGCGTGCTGGCCTTCGCCGAGCCGGACGCCGACATCGATGCCGCGGCGCTCGCAGAGGTGCGCAGCCGCTTCGGGCGCCTCGGCACCGTGATCGACGTCCCCGAGCGGCTGATGGGCGTCGCCGGCGCATGCTCCGGCGTCGGGCCCGCGTACTGGGCGCTGTTCGCCGAGGCGCACATCGAGGCCGCGATCCGCCGCGGCATGCCGCCGGCGACGGCGACGGCGCTCGTCACCGCGACGATGGCGGGCGCGGCGGCGCTGCTCGCCGAGCACGGCGGCGACACGCTGGCGCTGCGCCGCGCGGTCACCTCGCCGGGGGGGTCGACGGCCCGCGGCCTGGCCGCCCTCGAACGCGGCGGCGTTCGCGCCGCGCTGCACGACGCGATGGACGACGTGGTCGGGCGCTGATGCAGGTCCGCCAGGACATCGCCGACTTCGTCTCGGCCCTCTTCTGGGTCTACACGCTGTGCGTGCTGGCCTACATCGTCGTCTCGCTTGTGCTCTCGCTCGGGATGCGGATGCCGTACTCGCGCCCGGTCCACGCGATCCTCGACTTCCTGCGCGACGTCACGGAGCCGTTCCTGCGCATCTTCCGCCGGCTCGGACTGCAGTTCGGGCCCTTCGACCTGAGCCCGATCATCGCGCTCGTCGTCCTGCAGCTGGCCTCCCGCCTGATCGTCGGCCTGATCGCCCCGTGACCGCCGCGGCGGCGATCGGTCGTGCGGCGCTGGTCGCCGCCGTCACCGTGGCGCTCGACCAGGCGGTCAAGGCGATCGTGCGCTCGCAGGTCGCGCTCGGCGGGCGCGTCGACGTGATCCCCGGGGTGCACCTGGAGCACGTGCTCAACGACGGCGTCGCGTTCGGCTTCTTCTCGGGCGGGGGTTGGGTGCTGATCGTCATCGGCGCCGTCGCCCTGGGCGCGCTGCTGGTCTTCTTCGCCACCCACGTGCGGCGGCCGCTGGCCTGGCTGCCGACGGGCCTGTTGATCGGGGGCGCCGCCGGCAACCTGATCGACCGCCTGCGTACCGGCGCGGTCACCGATTTCGTCAAGCTGCCGCACTGGCCGGCGTTCAACCTGGCCGACGTGGCGATCACCGTCGGGGTCCTCGCGCTCGTGTACGTGCTCGAGGGGCCGCCGCGCCATGCCCGGATCGCCTGAGTCCGAGCTCGTCGTCGCGCCCGAGGATGCGGGGAAGCGCCTCGACATGGTCCTTGCCGCGGTCGCCGGCTCGCGCACCGCCGCGCAGCGGCTGATCGACGCCGGGGTCGTCACCGTCGACGGCCGCGAGCGGCCGAAGCGCTGGGTCGTCGCCGGCGGGGAGCGGATCGTGTTCCGCGCGCCGGAGGCCAGGGCGGAGCCCGACGCGCCGGACGCGCCGTTCTCGGTCGCCTGGGAGGACGAGCACCTGATCGTCGTCGACAAGCCGGCAGGCGTGGTCGTGCATCCCGGGCGCGGGCATCGGAGCGGGACGCTCGTGCAGGCGCTCGCCGGCCGGGTAGCGGGTGGGGAGGACCCGGACCGGCCGGGGGTCGTTCACCGGCTCGACCGCGACACCAGCGGGCTGCTCGTGCTCGCGCGCTCGGACGCCGTTCACGCCGAGCTGCAGCGGATGCTGCGGGCACGCAGGATCACGCGCGAGTACCTCGCGCTCGTCGAAGGCCGTCCCGCGGCGCGCGCGGGCACGATCGACGCGCCACTCGGCCGCGACCGGCGGGTCCGCACCCGCCGCTCGACGGAGACCGACGAGCCGCGCGAGGCGATCACCCACTTCGAGACGGAGCGGACGTTCGCTGGCGCGACGCTGCTGCGCGTGCGGCTCGAGACGGGCCGCACCCACCAGATCCGCGCGCACCTGCTCGCGATCGGCGCGCCCGTGGCGGGCGACCCGGAGTACGGCCGCGCCGACCTGTTCGGCCTCGAGCGCCAATTCCTGCACGCCGAGCGCCTGGCCTTCGCGCACCCGGTGACCCGTGAGGCGCTCGACCTTCGCTCGCCGCTGCCCGACGACCTCGCGGCGGCGCTGGGGCGACTCGACGCCTGAGGCGCCGCGTGGCGACCCGTCCGTCGAGCGCCCCGGCTGAGCTGCGGTGGTCGTGATCCGCCTTGCGCCTCCCCAGCGGGGCAGGCAGAGGCGAAAACGGGCACCTGCGCCGAAACCTGCCTAAACTGGGAGGCGAACCGTCCTCAACCCCGGACGGCGGCCGACACGACAGGCCGCCGAGGCCGCGGGCCCTGCCCGGCGCCATGGAGTGCGCCGGGTCCGCGCGACCCTCACGTCCGGGCTCTTCGTACCACTTTCACAAGGGAGAACCCACGTGCCCACCCAGGTTGGCATCCGAGAGCTGCTGGAAGCCGGCGTCCACTTCGGTCATCAGACCCGGCGCTGGAACCCGAAGATGCGCCGCTTCATCTTCGGCGAGCGGGCCGGCATCTACCTGATCGACCTGCTCAAGACCGAGGCGCTGCTCGCCCAGGCGCAGCAGTTCGCCGACGAGATCGCCCGCCGCGGCGGCACGGTGCTCTTCGTCGGCACCAAGAAGCAGGCCCGCGACGGCATCAAGGAGATCGCGGAGTCGGCCGGTCAGCCGTACGTCAACCACCGCTGGCTCGGCGGCCTGCTGACGAACTTCCAGACGATCTCCAACCGCATCAAGCGCCTGCACGACCTCGAGCGCTACGAGACCGAGGGCCAGCTCGCGCTGCTGCCGACGCGCGAGCGCCTGTCCGCGCTCGCCGACCTCGAGAAGCTGCGCGCGAACCTCGGCGGCGTCAAGAACATGCAGCGGGTGCCCGACGCGATGTTCGTCGTCGACCTCAAGACGGAGGAGATCGCCGTCCGCGAGGCCCAGCGCCTGCGCATCCCGGTGATCGGCCTCGTCGACACCAACTGCGATCCCGACGGCATCGCCTACGTGATCCCCGGCAACGACGACGCGATGCGCGCCTGCAACATCATCACCCGCGCGATCGGCGACACGATCGCCGAGGGCCGCGCGCGCTTCCGCGCCGAGGAGGAGGAGGCGCGCCGCCAGGCCGAGGAGCAGGCGCGGCGCGAGGCCGAGGAGAAGGCCCGCCGCGAGGCCGAGGAGGACGCTCGCAAGGAGGCCGAGGCGCTCGCCGCGGCCGAGGCGCTGACCCACGGCGGCGAGGGCGAGCCGCGCGACGTCGCCGAGGCGCAGGTCGCCGAGGCGGTCGAGTCGCTCGGGCGCCCGCAGGCCGAGGGGCGGCGCTCCGCCGAGGCGGCCGCCGCCGCGCAGGCCGCCGACGAGCCAGCCGCCCCCGCGGGCGGCGGCGCCAACCCGCCGCGCCGCCAGCGCCAGAACCCGAACGCCGGCGAGCGCACGCCGCAGGCCGCGGGCGCCCCGCAGGGCGAGGGCGCCCCGGCGAGCGACACGATTGGCGAGGGCGCTGACGCGCCGGCCGCCAGCCGCGCCCGCCAGCGCACGCGCAAGCCGAAGGCGGCCGCCACGGCCGCCCCGGACGGGCCGAGCGACATCGCCAAGCAGGCCGAGGCCGAGGCGCCCGCCGACCCGGAGGCCGCGGACGCGCAGGCGGCCGAGGGCGCCGCCGTGGTCGAGGCGGCGCAGGCCGAGGCCGCCGGCGCCGAGCCGCAGGCCCCGGCCGCCGAGCCCGAGGCCCCGGTGGCCGACCCCGCGACTCCCGCGGCGGAGCCTGAGGCTCCCACCGCGGAGCCTGAGGCTCCCGCCGCCGCGGAGGACGAGGGATCCGACGAGGGCCTCGTGGACCGCGCGCAGGACGCCGCCAACCAGGCCGTGGACACGGCGCAGGACGTCGCCGCGGGCGCGGCCGGCGTGGCGGAGGCCGCCGCCGAGGCGGTCGCCGAGGCTGCCCCCGGCCCGCTCAAGGGCGTCGCCAAGGCCGCCGCGGCCGCGGCCGGCGCCGTCGAGAACGTCGTCGCCAACTCCGACGACGACGACGACGCCGAGAACGGGAACGAGACGAGCGAAAAGGATTCGAAGTGAGCACGGTCATCTCCGCCAAGCAGGTCAAGGAGCTCCGCGACCAGACGGGCGCAGGCATGATGGATTGCAAGAACGCCCTCAACGAGACGGGCGGCGACGTCGATGCGGCGGTCGAGCTGCTGCGCGTCCGGCTGGGTGACAAGGCGCTCAAGATGGGCGGCCGCGAGGCCACGGAGGGGACCGTGGCGTCCTACATCCACGGCAACGGCAAGGTCGGCGTGCTCGTCGAGGTCGACTGCAACACCGACTTCGTCGCGCGCAACGACGACTTCGTCGGCTTCGCCCGCGACGTCGCGCTGCACATCGCCGCGTCGCCGACGACCCGCTACGTGTCCGAGGACGAGATCCCCGAGGCCGACAAGCAGGCCGAGCTGCGCGTGTTCGAGCAGCAGGCCTCCGACAAGCCCGAGAACGTCCGCGGGAAGATCGCCGAGGGCAAGCTGCGCAAGTGGATGGAGGAGACGGTCCTCCTGCACCAGCCCCACGTGAACACGGACAAGTACGAGGGCAAGACGATCGAGCAGATCCGCGCCGAGCTGTCGGGCACCACGGGCGAGAACGTGGTCATCCGCCGCTTCGCCCGCTTCGCGGTGGGGGCGTGACCCCAGAGGCCGACGGGACCGTATTCAAGCGGGTCCTCGTCAAGCTCAGCGGCGAGGCCCTGATGGGTGACCTGGACTACGGGACCGATCCGGAGACGGTCCAAGCCATCGCCCAGCAGCTCAAGCAGGTGCACGATCGCGGCGTCGAGGTCGCGGTCGTGCTCGGTGCCGGCAACATCTACCGCGGCCTCGAGGCCGCCGCCCAGGGCATGGACCGCGCCACGGGCGACTACATGGGCATGCTCGCCATCGTGCTCAACGCGCTGACCCTGCAGGACGCGCTCGAGCACCTCGGCGTCCACACCCGCATCCAGTCGGCGATCACGATCTCCGAGGTCGCCGAGCCCTACATCCGCCGCCGCGCGATGCGCCACCTCGAGAAGGGCCGGATCGTGATCTTCGCCGCGGGCACCGGCAACCCGTTCTTCACCTCCGACACGGCGGCCGCGCTGCGCGCCCTCGAGATGCATGCCGAGGCGATCCTGATGGCCAAGAACGGCACGGAGGGGATCTACACGGCGGACCCGAACAAGGACCCCGACGCGCAGTTCATCCCGGAGATCTCGGCCCGCGAGGCGCTGCAGCGCGGCCTCAAGGTGATGGACTCGACGGCGCTGTCGCTGTGCATGGACAACGGCCTGCCGATCTACGTCTTCAACATGGACGACGAGGGCAACATCGACCGGATAGTGTCCGGCGAACGCGTGGGAACCCTGGTGACGACGGCATGAGCTTGATCGACGATCTCCTGGACGACGCGCGCGATCACATGGCACGCTCGGTCGACGCGACCCGCGGCAAGTTCGGGTCCGTGCGCACCGGCCGCGCCACGCCGGCACTGCTCGATCGCATCATGGTCGACTACTACGGGGCGATGACGCCGCTCAAGCAGCTCGCGACGATCTCCGCGCCCGAGGCGCGGCTGCTGACCGTCCAGCCATACGACAAGAACTCGATCAAGGCGATCGAGCGCGCGATCCAGGAGTCCGACATCGGCCTGACGCCGAACAACGACGGCCAGATCGTGCGCCTGCAGGTCCCCGAGCTCACCGAGGAGCGTCGCCGGCAGCTGGTCAAGGTGGTCCGCGGCCTCGCCGAGGAGGGCAAGGTCGGTATCCGCAACATCCGCCGCGACGTCATGCACGACCTGCGCGAGCTGCGCGACGCCGGGGAGGCGGGCTCCGACGACGAGCACCGCGCCGAGGAGGCGCTGCAGAAGCTCACCGACGACAAGGTCCGCGAGCTCGACGCGCTCGTCAAGGGCAAGGAAGAAGAGATCCTCGAGGTGTGAGCGCCTCCTACGTCGCCATCATCACGGATGGCAACGGCCGCTGGGCCAAGGCCGGCGGCAGGTCGGTCGAGGAAGGTCACCAGGCAGGGGCGGACACCGTCAAGGCGCGGCTGCGCGACGCCGTCGACCTCGGGATCCGCGAGTTGACCGTCTACTCGTTCTCGACCGAGAACTGGAGCCGCGCGCCCGCGGAGGTCGCCGCGCTCATGGCGATGTTCTCGCAGCGGATCCTCGCCGAGACGCCCGAGTTGCACGAGGAGGGCGTGCGCATGCGCTTCCTCGGGCGGCGCGAGGGGGTCGACCCGGAGCTGGTCGAGCAGATGGACTGGGCCGAGCGCCACACCGGGGGCAACCAGCGGATCACGCTCTTCGTGGCCTTCAACTACGGCGGACGGGCGGAGATCGTCGACGCGGCGCGAACCTTCACCGGAACCACGGAGGAGGAGTTCCGGCAGCATCTGTACGCGCCCGACATGCATGACCCCGACCTGATCATCCGTACGAGCGGCGAGCAGCGGCTGTCGAACTACCTGATGTGGCAGTCCGCCTACTCGGAGCTGTACTTCACGGACGTGCTCTGGCCGGACTTCTCCCGTGACGACTTCGAAGCCGCGCTGCGGGAGTACGACGCGCGCCGGCGCCGGTTCGGCGGCCGCTGATGGCCGAGCGTACCCGAGCGCGGCGCGCCCGCCCGGCGGCGTCGCGCACGGCGCGCGAGCCGCGTCCTCCGCGCGGCGGCGATCTGCTGCGCCGGGTGCTCGTCGCGATCCCCGCGATCGTGTTCGCGATCGTCATCGTCGGCGCCGGCGGCTGGGTGTTCACGCTCGGGGTGCTCGTGCTCGGGGTGATCTGCTTGCACGAGCTGTTCCGGATGTACGAGCCGCTGCGCCCGGTCAAGCTCGCCGGCTTCATCGGGCTCGCCGGCCTGGCGGCCGCCGCGCACGCGGGTGGCGAGCGCCAGGTGCTGCTCGCGCTCGTGGCCTTCGTCCCGGTGATGTTCATGCTCGCGCTCGCGATGCCCGACCTCGAGGGGGAGGCGCACACGCGCACCGAGGGGATGGCGATGACCGTGCTCGGCATCGTCTGGATCGGCATGGCGATCGCGCACGCCGTGCTGCTGCGCGATCTGCGCCACGGTGACGCGATCGTCATCGACGTGCTCGTGGGCACCTTCATCGGCGACACCGGCGCCTACCTCGGCGGCCGCTCGCTCGGCACTCACCCACTCGCGCCCCGGATCTCGCCCAACAAGACGGTCGAGGGCCTGGTCATCGGGGTGCTCGCCGCGGTGCTCGCCACCTGGTGCGCGGGCCTCTACCAGGACTGGCTCAGCGGCGGCCAGGCGCTGCTGCTCGGCCTTGCGGTCGGGCTCGCGGCGCCAGTCGGCGACCTCTTCGAGTCGCGCATCAAGCGCGATGCGGGGACCAAGGACGCCGGCTCGCTGTTCGGCCCGCACGGCGGGGCGCTGGACCGGCTCGACGCGGCCTTCTTCACGCTCGTGACCGGGTACTACGTCTGGCTCGCGTTGATGTAGGGGACGGCGTGGCCGACGACGACCGGAGCACGGAGGAGGTCAAGCGCGATCGCCAGATGATCGAGCTGCTCAACGAGCTGCGCATCGCGCTTCCCGGCGTGCAGATCTTCTTCGGGTTCCTGCTCACCGTCCCGTTCTCCCAGCGCTTCACCAAGCTCAACGGCTTCCAGACCGACGTCTACTACGTCACGCTGATCGCCACCGCGCTGTGCGCGGCGTGCCTGATCGCCCCCTCGGCCTCGCACCGCCTGCGCTTCCACCAGAGCGACCGCGCCTGGATCATCGAGTCGGCGAACACGCTGCTGATCGCCGGGCTCGTGCTGCTGGCGATCGCGATCGGCTGCGCGGTGCTGCTGATCACCGACTTCCTCTTCGACGGCGCGCGCGTGTGGGTCTACACCGGCCTGCTCATGCTCGTGGTCGTCTGGCTGTGGTTCCTGCGGCCGCTGCTGCGCGCGGTGCGCGGCACGTCGTCGGGTCCGTGACCGCTTAGCTGCGCGCAAGGAACCCGCTGCCACAATGGCCGCCGGATGAAGCGACTGCTGATCCTCGGCTCCACCGGCTCGATCGGGACCCAGGCGCTCGACGTCGTCGCGCGCGCCCCCGGTGCGTTCGAGCTCGTCGGCCTGTCCGCCGGCACGGGTCACCAGACCCTGGTCGCGCAGGCGCGCGAGCACGGCGTGGCGCGGATCGCGCTGTCGGACCCCGACGCCGCCGCGCGCGCCGCCGAGACGTGGACCGAGGGGGAAGTGCTCGCTGGCCCGGAGGGGCTCGTGCAGCTCGTCGCGGAGTCCGGCGCCGATCTCGTGCTCAACGCGATCGTCGGCTCCGCCGGGCTGGGGCCGACGATCGTGGCGCTGACGGAGGGCATCGACGTCGCGCTGGCCAACAAGGAGTCGCTGGTCGTCGGCGGCGAGCTCGTGACGGCGCTCGCCGAGGCCACCGGCGCGCAGCTGATTCCCGTCGACTCCGAGCACACCGCGATGCATCACCTGCTGACGGGCGAGCCGCCGGGAACGCTCGAGCGGCTCGTGATCACCGCCTCCGGCGGCCCGTTCCGCGGCCGCACCCGCGAGGCGCTCGCCCACGTGACCGTCGAGGAGGCGTTGAAGCATCCGACCTGGGCGATGGGCGGGAAGATCACGATCGACTCGGCGACGCTGATGAACAAGGGGCTCGAGGTGATCGAGGCCCACCACCTGTTCGGCACGCCCTACGACCGCATCGACGTGGTCGTGCACCCGCAGTCGATCGTCCACGCCCTCGTGCAGCTCTGCGACGGCGCGACGCTCGCCCACATGGGCCATCCCGACATGCGCGTGGCGATCGGCTATGCCCTGCACCACCCGGAGCGGGCGGACCTGCCGCTGCGGGCGCTCGACCTCGTCGAGCTCGGGACGCTGTCCTTCGAGGCGCCCGACACCGACGCGTTCCCGGCGCTGCGGCTCGCACGCGAGGCCGCGGTCGCCGGCGGGACCGCGCCGTGCGTGCTCAACGCCGCCAACGAGGTCGCGGTCCACGCCTTCCTCGGCGGCCGCCTGACGTTCCTGGGGATCCCCGAGGTGATCGAGCGCACGCTCGCCCGCGTCGAGGCCAGGGTTGTCCACGGCTTCGACGCGCTCTACCGCGCGGACGCCGACGCGCGGCGGGTCGCGTCCGAGATCGTTCTCACCCTCCCGCTGGCGGCCGCGTGAGCTGGCTGCTCGCCTTCCTCGGCTTCGCCGCGCTGATCATCCTGCACGAGGCGGGCCATTTCGCTGCGGCCAAGGCCGTCGGCATGCGCGTCGAGCGCTTCTCGCTGTTCTTCCCGCCGCTGATCCTGCGCCGCCGGCGGGGCGAGACCGAGTACGCGATCGGCTCGATCCCGCTCGGCGGCTACGTGAAGATCACCGGGATGAACCCGGCAGAGGAGATCCCGCCGGAGGTCGCGGAGCGCGCCTACTTCCGCCAGCCGGTGTGGAAGCGCGTCGTCGTGATCGCCGCGGGGCCGGCGGTCAACATCGTGATCGCCTTCCTGATCTTCGCCGGGCTGTTCTGGGCCAACGGCACGTTCGAGGGGCCGCCCCGGGTGGCCTCGCTCGAGTCGGGCTCGCCGGCAGCCGCGAAGCTGCAGCCCGGCGACACGATCGTCGCCATCGACGGGCGCCGGCCGCAGGGCTCGTCGCTCGACAAGCAGGAGCAGTCGGTCGTCGACCGCATCAACAGCCACAAGTGCGCGGGCGCGCTGACCGCCCGCTGCCACGCGGCGAGCCCCGTGTCGCTGACCGTGCGCCGCGGTGCAAGCGAGCGGACCGTCAAGGTGACGCCGTTCTACGACCCCGTGACCAAGCGCATGCGGATCGGCTTCTCGCCCGAGGGCACCCCGACCGCGGTCGGGCCCGTGCGCGCCGCCGGCCTGAGCGTCTCGGAGATGTGGACGGTCACGTCCGGCACGGTCAAGACGATCGGCGGCATCTTCAACGCCCAGCAGCGCAAGCAGATCTCGGGCGTCGTCGGTTCGTACGAGCTCACGCGCCAGGCGTTCGCCTTCTCCGCGACGAGCGCGCTGCTGCTGCTCGGGGTGATCTCGCTCTCGCTCGGCGTGATCAACCTGTTCCCGTTCCTACCGCTCGACGGCGGCCACATCTTCTGGGCGCTCGCGGAGAAGGTGCGCGGCCGGGCGATCCCCTTCAGCGTCATGGAGCGCGCCGGCTTCGTCGGCTTCGCGCTCGTGCTGGCCCTGTTCGTGATCGGCTTCTCGAACGACATCGGGAGGCTCACGAACGGCGGCTTCAACCTGCGTTGAGCCGGCTCGGTTAGCCTCCGGCCATGGAGGAGACGACCCTGGCGCCGGACGGCGCCACGCCGCGTTCCGCGCGCGCCGCCACGATCGCCGAGGCGTTCCGGCTCACGGTCGCCGACCGGCCCGACCGCGTGGCGGTGCGCACCAAGGACGACGAGGTCTCGCTGACCTGGAGCCAGCTGCGCGACCGCGTCGACGCGTTCGCCGGAGGCCTGGCCTCGCTCGGCGTCGCGCGCGGCGACACCGTCGCCCTGATGATCGGCAACCGCCCGGAGTTCCACCTCGCCGACCTCGCCGCGATGACGCTGGGGGCGGTCCCCTTCTCCGTCTACGCCACGTCCTCGGCGGAGCAGATCGTCCACGTCGTCGGCGATGCGCAGGCGCGCGTCGCCGTGATCGAGGCCACCTTCGCCGAGCGCCTCTCGGAGGCGCGGGCACAGCTGCCGGCGCTCGAGCACGTGATCGTGCTCGAGGGCGCTCACGGCGAGGGGACGATCGCCTGGGACGACGTCGAGAATGCCGATCCGGGGTTCGACGCCGAGGCCGCCTGGCGCGCCGTCGAACCCGGGGACCTGATCACGTTGATCTACACCTCCGGCACCACCGGCCCGTCGAAGGGCGTCCAGCTGACCCACGGCAACATCGCCGCCGCCGTGCGCTGCACGGCGCAGATGATCAGCTTCCCCGAGGGCGCGCGGGTGATCTCGTGGCTGCCCTCGGCACACATCGCCGAGCGCGAGGCGCACCACTACCTGCCGATCGCCTTCGGCATGACGATCACGAGCTGCCCGGACCCGCGGCAGATCGCCGCCTACCTGCAGGCGGTGCGGCCGTCGTGGTTCTTCGCGGTGCCGCGCATCTTCGAGAAGCTCAAGGCCGGCATGGAGGGCACGATCGCCGACCCCGCCCACCCCGACGCGGAGCGAAACCGCGCGTGGCTGGCCGCCGCGACGCAGAAGGTGGAGCTCGAGCAGGCGGGGGCGCCGGTGCCGGACGCGCTCGCGGCGACCGTCGCCGAGGCCGACGCCCAGCTGTTCGCCGGCCTGCGCGCGCTGCTGGGTCTCGACCAGGCGGAGGCGGTCAACGTCGGCGCCGCGCCCACGCCGCGCGAGGTGATCGTCTTCTTCCACGCCATCGGCATCCCGCTCGCCGAGCTGTGGGGCATGTCCGAGACGTGCGGCGCCGGCTGCTGCAACCCGCGCGAGAAGATCAAGATCGGAACCGTCGGGCCCGCCGCGCCGGGCGTCGAGCTCAAGCTCGCCGCGAGCGAGAGCGGTGACGAGGGCGCTGCCCGAGGCAGAGGCGAGCTGCTGATGCGCTCGGCGGTCGTGACCCCGGGCTACCGCGGTCTGCCCGAGCGCACCGCGGAGGCGCTCGATGCCGACGGCTGGCTGCACACGGGCGACATCGCCGAGATCGACGAGGACGGCTACGTGCGCATCGTCGACCGCATGAAGGAGCTGATCATCAACGCCGCCGGCAAGAACATGTCGCCGGCGTACATCGAGGCGGCGCTCAAGGGGTCGAGCCCGCTGCTGGGCCAGGCGTGCGTGATCGGCGACGGGCGTCGCTACAACACCGCGCTGCTCGTGCTCGACGCCGACGTCGCCCCGGCGTGGGCGCAGCGCCAGGGGATCGAGGGCCGCTCGCTCGAGCAGCTCGCGTCCGAGCCTGCCGTCCAGG
>JAXDHR010000159.1:0-6771 GCA_034664425.1 Solirubrobacteraceae bacterium | reverse complement strand
ACAAGTACGGCAAGTGGTGGGAGCGCTACGCGGACCTGGGCAAGAAGAACGGCCACGGCCCGATCGCGTTCGAGCCGGAGGCCTCGGACTACGAGTACCCGCACCGGTGCTGGAGCTGCATGGTCCCCTGCCTGATCCGCGAGGACACCGTCGTCGACGAGGTCGACGGCCAGATCCGCACCTACTGCTCGGAGACCTGCCACTGGACCGACACGGTCGCCTTCCGCCCGGAGTACGAGGGCCGCCCGACGCCGGCCATGGGCCAGCTCGCCGGCAAGCGCGAGTGGGAGACGCTCTACCACGGCATGGACGTCGCGGAGATCATGCAGGAGCTCGGCTACGTCCGCGACGACAGGAAGACCCTGGTGCCCCAGCCGCACCTGGACCTCGACCCGAAGAAGATGTGGACGCTCGACGACGTCAAGGGCAACACGCTCAACTCACCGAACGTGCTGCTCAACCAGATGTCGCCGGAGGAGCGCGAGCAGCACGTCGCGAGCTACAAGGCCGGCGGCCCCGCGGGGCGCCCGGCACGCGACGGGGCGACCGCCGACTGAGGACCTCTCCCCTCCCACCGGTCCCACCCGCCCGGCTCGCGCGAGCCGGGGCGGGTGGGGGTGGGAGACCGGGGGACCGCGATGGGCGAAAAGCACACCGTTCGCTTCGAACCGCTCGGCATCGAGATGGAGGCCGACGAGGACGAGACCGTCCTCAACGCCGCCTTCCGCCAGGGCCTGATGCTGATGCACGGCTGCAAGGAGGGCCAGTGCTCGGCGTGCAAGTCCTTCCTGCTCGACGGCGATGTCGACCTCGATCGCTACTCCACCTTCGCGCTGCCCGACTTCGAGGAGGCCGAGGGCTGGACGCTGCTCTGCCGCGCCCACGCCTACTCCGACCTCGAGATCGAGCTGATCAACTACGACGAGGAGGAGCTCCGCAGCGGCAATCCGCCGCGCACCGTGCGCACGAAGGTGACGGCGCTCGAGCCGCTGACGCACGACATCCGGCTGCTGCGTCTGGCGATGGCCAACGGCGACGAGCCGCTGCCGTTCAAGCCCGGGCAGTACGTCGACATCCAGATTCCCGGCAACGCGGCGGAGCACCGCTCCTTCTCGATGGCGAACACGACGTCGACCGCCGAGGAGCTCGAGTTCATGATCAAGCTCTATCCCGACGGGCACTTCTCGGGCCTGCTCGAGCAGGGCACGATCGCGGTCGGCGACGAGCTGTCGATCACCGGGCCCTACGGGGTCTTCACGCTGCGCGCGAGCTCGCCCCGGCGGCTCGTGTTCATCGGCGGCGGAGCCGGCATGGCGCCGATCCTGTCGCTGCTGCGCTCGATGGCCGAGTCGGGCAACGAGCGGCCGGCGGTGTACTACTACGGCGCGCGCAAGCAGAGCGACCTCTTCGGACTCGAGGAGCTCGAGCGGCTGGCCGCCGAGCTGAAGGACTTCCGCTTCGTCCCGGCCCTCTCGGAGGTCGACCCGGACGACGAGTGGCACGGCGAGACCGGCCTCATCACCGAGGTCGTCGAGCGCATGGAGGATGACCTCACGGACGTGGACGCCTACCTCTGCGGTCCGCCGCCGATGGTCGACGCCGCGATCGCGATGCTCGGCGCCGAGGGCGTACCCGAGACGCACATCTACTTCGACAAGTTCACCACGACCGCGCAGTGAGAGGAGCACCATGGCAGCGACCGACAGCCCTCCGCAGGAACGCAGCGTCCCCAAGCCGGTCTTCACCGATGCCGAGGCGGGAGCGAAGGAGTTCCCCTCTTCCACGAGCCGGAGCTACAACTACTTCAGCCCGCGCAAGCGGCGCGCCTCGGTCTACGAGGACGTCACGGTCGACGTCCAGCCGGACCCCGAGCGCCACCTGACCCAGGGCTGGATCTACGCCTTCGCCAACGGGCAGGCGGGATATCCACAGGAGTGGACGGCGCTCAAGTCGTCCAACTGGCACACCTTCCTCGATCCCAACGAGGAGTGGGAGCAGACGATCTATCGCAACAACGCGAACATCGTCCGCCAGATCCAGCAGACCGTCGATAACGCCAAGGCCGCCGGGGCGTTCGCGGCGTGGAACCGGTCGTGGACGAAGATCCTCGAGCGCCACGTCTTCACCTGGGCGCACGTCGAGCACGGACTCGGGCTGCACGTCTACACGCCGGCCCAGCGCGACGCGCCGACGAACATGATCAACAACGCGCTGGCCGTCGCGGCGGCGCACAAGCTGCGCTTCGCGCAGGACCTGATCCTCTTCAACCTCGAGATCGGCGAGCAGGTGGAGGACTTCCACGGCAGCGCCCATCAGGAGGCCTGGCAGCAGGACCCGATCTGGCAGCCGACCCGTGAGGTCGTCGAGGGCCTCACCGGCATCCGTGACTGGGCCGAGGCGTTCTTCGCCACCGCCGTCGTCTTCGAGCCTCTCGTGGGCGAGCTGTTCCGCTCCGGGTTCGTGATGCAGGCCGCGGCGCCGCAGGGCGACTTCGTCACGCCGACGGTCATCGGGACCGGCGAATCGGACGCGACGCGCGAGCAGCGCGGCGCGCGCGCGCTGTTCAAGATGCTCGCCGACGACGAGCAGTACGCCGCCGAGAACCGCTCGACGATGCAGGGCTGGCTCGAGTCCTACGCGCCGCGCTGCGTCGAGGCCGGGCGCCAGCTGCAGCCGATCTGGTCCCAGCCGGCCGAGAAGGTCGTCCGCTTCGAGGACTCCGCCGAGCGCTCGCAGCAGCGCTTCGAGCAGCTTCTGTCCGACCTCGGCCTCGAAACCCCCAAGGAGGCACGCGCATGACCGAGTTCAAATCCGACCGGACGTCGTCGAACCGCGCCGGCGTCACGCTCATGAACAACCAGGTCGGGTTCGTCGTCGCCGACGTCATGCGCCACCACCCCGGCGTCCGGGTCACCGAGCTGCCCTCGATGATCCGAGTCGACGGGGGCGGCAAGGTCGACTTCGACTTCGAGGAGATCGCCGAGGCGCTCGGCTGGTCTGACTTCGGCCAGGACGACTTCGAGGAGATCATGTCGACGCACTACGGGCGCATGGTCGTGCTCGACGACCGCGTGCTGCTGTTCGCCAACCCTGAGGACGCGGCCGAGTACATCGGCTTCGACCTCCAGCCCGTCCAGTAGGGGGTTCCGCCATGTACGAGAAGGACGGCGAGCGCTACTTCGTGATGGACAGCCACCTCCACTTCTGGGACGCGAGCCCCGAGAACTGGGTGAAGGGGCAGGAGGAGTACGCCAAGGGCTGGATCGAGTGCTTCCACGCCTACCAGTCCCTGGGACCGCCGGAGACGCACTGGCCGATCGAG
The DNA here is from genome assembly GCA_034664425.1 of Solirubrobacteraceae bacterium. Classification (GTDB taxonomy): domain Bacteria; phylum Actinomycetota; class Thermoleophilia; order Solirubrobacterales; family Solirubrobacteraceae; genus DATBDM01. The sequence continues at coordinate 3,449 of JAXDHR010000159.1, read as the reverse complement.
AAGTTCATGAAGTACTCCGAGGAGGACTTCGTCAAGGACGTCTTCGAGGAGGGGCACGTCGACGTCGGAGTGTTCAACTCGACGTATCTGAAGGCGTGGTACTCGAAGGGCTTCAACACGGCCGAGCGCAACGCGCAGATGCAGGCGAAGTTCCCGGACCGCCTGATCGTCAACGGCCGCTGGGACCCGCGCGAGGGCGAGGCGGGCCTCAGGCTGCTCGAGGAGGACGCCAAGCGATACAACCTCCAGGGCGTCAAGCTCTACACCGCCGAGTGGTACAACGGCTCGCGCGGCTGGACGCTCAAGGACGACCAGGCCAAGCCCTTCCTCGAGAAGTGCGAGGAGCTCGGCATCACCAACATCCACGTCCACAAGGGCCCGACGATCTGGCCGCTGGACAAGGACGCGTTCGACGTCGCCGACGTCGACCACGCTGCGACGGACCACCCGAAGCTCAACTTCATCGTCGAGCACGTCGGCCTGCCGCGGATCGAGGACTTCTGCTTCATGGCGACCCAGGAGCCCAATGTCTACGCCGGCCTGTCGGTGGTCATCGGCGGCCTCATGCACTCCCGCCCGCGCTTCTTCGCGAAGGTGATGGGCGAGCTGCTGTTCTGGGTCGGCGAGGACAAGATGCTGTTCGGCTCGGACTACGGCATCTGGGAGCCCAAGTGGCAGGTCGAGGGCTTCGTCGACTGGGACTTCCACGGCGACGAGTACTCGGACTACCCGCGCCTGACGGTCGAGGGCAAGAAGAAGATCCTGGGCCTCAACGCGGCCCGCCTGTACGGCGTCCAGGTCCCGGAGGACCTGCGGCTCCCCGTGCCGGCCGGCGCGCCCGCCGCACGCGACGACGCGCAGCTGGTCGAGGGCGCCGCGTGAGCATCCGCGCCGACGTCCTCTCCGCACTGGGCACCGTCTACGACCCGGAGCTCGACGAACCGATCACCACGCTGCGGTTCGTCGGCGCTTGCACGGTGTCCGACGGCGGGGACGTCGACGTGCGGCTGCGGCTCCCGACGCCGCAGTGCGCGCCGAACTTCGCCTACCTGATGGCCGCCGACGCGCGCGCGGCCGTGCGCGGCGTCCCGGGCGTGCGCGACGTCGGCGTGACGCTCGAGGGTCACTACACGGGCATGGAGATCAACGCCGCGGTCGGTCGCGGCGCCGCGTTCTCGCAGGCCTTCCCCGGCGAGACGGAGGGAGAGCTCGATGCGCTGCGCGAGCTGTTCCGGCGCAAGGCGCTCGTGGCCCGCCAGTCGCGCGTGTGCGAGACCCTGCTCGGGACCGGCGCGACGCCGGCGGATCTGGCGGCGATGACGGTCGCCGACCTGCCCACAGACACCGAAGCACGGCGCTGCATCGAGCTGCGCGAGCAGCTCGGCCTGTCGGCCGGCGCCAGCGCGCCCGCGTTCGTCCGTCCCGACGACGCACCGATCGCCGCGGAGGACCTGGCCCACTGGCTTCGCGTGGCCCGGCTCGTGCGCACGAGCCTGGAGGCCAACGGGGGGATCTGCCGCTCGCTGCTCGAGGTCCGCTACGGCGTTTCCCCGAAGGAGGAGGTCGCAGGATGAGAGCCGCCCGCCTGCACGAGTACCACCAGTCGCTGAAGCTGGAGGAGATCGCCGAGCCGGCGATCGACGGCCCGCTGGACGTGATCGTGCGCATCGGCGCCGCCGGGCTGTGCCGGACCGATCTGCACATCCAGGAGGGCCAGTGGGCGGAGAAGTCCCAGGTCGCCCTCCCCTACACCCCGGGTCACGAGAACGCGGGCTGGATCCAGGAGATCGGCCCGGGCGTCACCAACGTCGCGGTCGGCGACACGGTGATCGTCCACCCCTACATCTCCTGCGGGCTCTGCCGACCCTGCCGCCGCGGGGACGACATGCACTGCCTCAACGGCTCGTTTCCCGGCATCGACCGCGACGGCGGCTTCGCGCAGCTGCTCAAGACCACAGCGCGCTCGGTCGTCAAGCTCGACCCGTCGCTGCACCCGGCCGACATCGCCGCGCTCGCCGACGCCGGGCTGACCGCGATCCACGCGGTCAAGAAGGCGATCCCGATCCTCGGCGCGGGGACCAAGGCGGTCGTGATCGGCGCCGGCGGCCTCGGGCACATCGGCATCCAGTGCCTGAAGGCCTACACGCCGGCCGAGATCATCGTCATCGATCCCTCGGAGGCCGCGCTCGGCCTCGCCCGCGAGCTCGGCGCCGACCAGACCGTGCGCGTCGGCGATGCCCACGTCGACACCGTGAGGGAGCTGACCGACGGCCTGGGCGCTGAGGCGATCATCGACTTCGTCGGCGAGAAGGGCGCGATCCAGGACGGCATCGACATGGTCCAGGACGGCGGCTTCTACTACGTCATCGGCTACGGCGAGAACATCGACATCCCGACGATCGACGTGATCTCGCGCGAGATCTCCTTCATCGGCAACCTCGTCGGCACCTACACCGACCTCGAGGACCTGATGACGCTGACCGCGCAGGGCAAGGTCACCCTGCACACGACGACCTATCCCCTCGACGCCGTCAACGACGCCATGGCCGATCTCGACGGCGGGCGGCTGCAGGGCCGCGGCATCCTCGTCCCCGCCGGCGCCTAGGAGATCAGAGCATGGGCAAGCGACTGTACTTCAACCACGACGCGCGGCTGCTGCTCCAGGCCGGGGTCGACGAGCTGGCCAACACCGTCAAGGTGACGCTCGGCCCGAAGGGGCGCAACGTCGTCCTCGAGCGGCTCGCGGGCGCGCCGACGATCACCAACGACGGCGTCTCGATCGCCCGCGAGATCGAGCTCTCGAACCAGTTCAAGAACATGGGCGCGCAGCTCGTGCGCGAGGTCGCCAACAAGACCAGCGAGCTGACCGGCGACGGCACGACGACCGCCACGCTGCTCGCCCAGGCGATCGTGCGCGAGGGGATGCGCGCGCTCGACGACGGCGCGAACCCGATGCTGCTGCGGCGCGGCATCGAGCAGGCGACCGAGGTGCTCACCGACGCCCTGAAGGCGATGGCGCGCCCGGTCGAGGGACGGGACGCGCTGCTGCACGTGGCCACGATCGCCGCCAAGGAGGACGAGTTCATCGGCGAAGCGGTCGCGAGCGCGCTCGACCGCGTCGGCGCGGAGGGCGTCGTGACGATCGAGGAGTCCGATCTGCCCGGCCTCGCAGTCGAGTTCGGCGAGGGGATGCTCGTCGAGAACGGCTGGGTCTCGCCCTACATGGTCACGGACCGTCACAAGATGGAGACGGTCTTCGAGAACCCGCTGATCCTCATGACCACCAAGCCGATCACCCACCCCCAGGATCTGCTCCCCACGCTCGATCTGGTCATGAAGGCCTCCCGGCCGCTGCTGATCCTCGCCGAGAAGCTCGACGGCGGCGCACTCGGCATGCTCGTCACCAACAACCAGCACCGCACGATCCAGGCCGTCGCGGCGCGCGCGCC
>JAXDHR010000158.1:0-6790 GCA_034664425.1 Solirubrobacteraceae bacterium | reverse complement strand
GGCCTGATTCCGACCTATGAGCAAGGCGATCTTGCCTTGTTCGAGACAGGCGCGATCGTCTTGCACATCGCCGACCACCATGCGGGACTGTTCCCGGACGATGCCAAATGCGCGCGCGCGGGCAATCACCTGGATGTTCGCACCCCTCAACACCGTGGAGCCGCCGATCCTCGAACTCGTGACCGCCAGGTTCGCGGAGGGCGACAAGCCGTGGGCCGAAGAGCGCCTGCGTCTGGTCAAACACCGCATCCGCGATCGACTGGTCCAACTTTCTGCCCGCCTGGGCGATGCCGACTGGCTCGATGGGGCCTTCAGCGCGGGCGACCTCATGATGGCGTCGGTGCTGCTCAGGCTTAGAGCTTCCGGCCTTCTGGACGAGTTTCCGAAACTGGCTGCCTATGTCGCCCGCGGCGAAGCGCGGCCCGCATACAAACGGGCGTTCGCCGCCCAATGGGCGATCAACGCCGGTCATTCGCAAGCGGGGTGACGAAACTCTGTACGCGGTCGCCGTCCTTCCGGGAGTCGGCGGCGGCGGACATCTCACTGCGCGACCGGGACTCTCATGCGGCATAGGCTTCGACCGCGCTTGGTCGAGCAGCCGGTGACGGATGTACCGCGTAGGCCGCGTGCCGGCATCGGGCGCGGCCCAAAGTCGAGACCAGGCTCTCGCGTCTGCCTCGATGCGGTAGTGAACTGCCGCGCGCCCTGCGGCGGTGAACGCCTGAGACGCTCGCCGACCTTCGTGGATCAGCGCCCGAACCAGCGCGCTCGCCGGGCCGCGCCGAATTCGTCCTTCTCGCCGGCGTACCCCAGCGTCGCGCCGTACGGCTGCGCCGCCGGCGCGTCGCCAGCGAGGAAGTTCACCTCCACCTTGGAGACGAGACCATCGCCGAACTCGGCGTAGCAGATCCCGGACGCTCCGTAGGGCGCCGGTGGCGCCCCGCCAGAGAGCGTGGCCGCGATGTCGTCGGCCACGACCCGCGCGGCCGACTCGGCGAAGATCCCGGCCTTCGGGACGGTCCGCGGGCCGGTGCAGACGTCACCGATGGCGTAGACGCCGGGATACTGCGTCCTGAGATTCGTCTGGTCGACGGGCACCCAACCGTTGACCGCCAGGCCGGAGGCCGGGAGCGGATCCGGCGCCCGGTGCACGGGGATGCCGATGAAGAGGTCGTACTGCAGCGTCTCGCCGCTCGCCAGCCGGGCCTCCCTCTTCGCCGGATCGATGGAGGTGACGAGCTGCTGTGGGCGCTCCTCGATGCCTCGTTCGGCGAGCCCGTCGCGAAACATCTGTGAGACAGGGCGGGTCACGGGCACGGGGCGCTGCATCGGGAAGGTCATCGTCATCTGCACCGATTCCCGAATGCTCCGCTGCGTGAAGTGCTCATGCAGCAAGAACGCCCCCTCGAACGGCGCGGGCGGGCACTTGAACGGCTGCCCGAGCACGGACAGGAGGACCTTGCCGCCGTCGAAGGCATCCAGGGTTTGGCACATCCGCTTCGCACCGGCGATCGTGTAGTACTCCGATCCGCCTTCGACGAGGCCTGGGGTGGCATCCATGTCGTAGTCGGCGCCGAGGGCCACTACGAGGAAGTCCGGGTCATACGAGCCGGCGTCGGTGGTGACCCGGCGAGAGGCGGGGTCTATGCCGGTGACCGTCTCCTGGCGGAACTCGACGCCGTCCTTGGCGATCTCGCGGTAGTACAGCCGAACGTCGTCGGGGGCCTGCCGGCCGAGCATGACATCCAACTTCGAGAAGCCGAAGTAGAAGGAGTCGTTGCGGTCCAGAAGCGTGACGCGGACGGCGTCCGCGTAGCGCTCGGACAGTCGCGTCGCCAGTTCTAGGCCGCCGAAGCCGGCGCCGAGGACCAGGACGTGCCGCTTCATCAGGCGACGGTCGCCGAGCCCGGGCTGCCGTCCTCAGACAGCTCGCGGAGACCCTGCTCGACCCAGTCGCGGCACTCAGCACTGTTGACGAACGGCGCACTGTCGCTCTCGGCGCGGGCCAGCACCTGCTCGGCCGACTCGCGCGAACGGAGTCCCTCGTACAGGTAGATCAGCGCCGACGAGCGCGCGCCAGTGCGACACGTCACCAGGGTCGGGCGTGGCAGGTCGTCCAGCGCCGCGAGCTGGCGGCGCGCGAGATCCATGTCCAGGATTCGCGGCGGATCCGACACGACGTTGGCCGATACCTCGACGGCACGTTCCACGTCGGCGTACGACATGCCACCGTCCATCGCCGCGAACTCCTCACCGCAGAGATACAGCCATGACGCGGCCCCGTGCTCGCGGGCGAATTGGGCAGGATCCGCGACCAACCCGGTGTTGTGGGCGAACTCCGCGTCAGGCGAGTGTGCCATCGCGCGAGACTACTCCTGCGACACGCCAAGCGGGAACGGGTTCTCCATTGCGGGTCGCGGGCCGCGAGGCTGACGGGCTGCTTCCGCTCCCGCCCCGGCGCCCCGGCCGCTGAACCCATCCGTCGGTGTCGTGCATCGTATCTGCAGTCGGCACGACTTGGCGTCCCTGACCGTCTGCCTCGTCTGTCGCAAGACGCCGGGATTGACGATGTCCGGGCGTGTAGTAGTTGGCAGGCGGCAAACGTGCCCCGCAAGGACGCGATGGAACGAGGAGACTTTCCCCGCGCCTGCCCTATCGCCGTGTTGGCCGGAGCTGGCGGTTGAGCGGAAGTGCGTGAATACCAGGCACTTCCGAGGGGTGAGCGACGGGACTCGAACCCGCGGCCGCCGGGACCACAACCCGAGAAGTCCAGGCGTACTGGGCGCTATTCGGCCTGCTCAGGCGATCTCATTTGATCTGAGCTGGTCTGAGCGCCGCTCCCAATTGTCCCCGCCGCTGACCCCGTCAGCCCCCTATTTTGGTTCCCGCAGACTCGTCGCGAGCGCGAACCACGCGACGTCCCCGGGCACGAGTGGTCGGCTGAGTTCCTCGACGCGGCGGCGGACGGTCGGCGAGCTCGCGGCCGGCCAAGGATCCGCTGGGTAGCGCAGGCCTTGTTGCAGGCGAGCGGTCGGTGAGAAACGCCGGCAGCGTCGCAGGCGACGGCGGCCAGAATCAAGCAGCTCCGACATGATGCCTCCTCGGGCTCGTAGGAACGAACTCGACTATGCGGTGACGCACGACCTGTCGACGGCACCAAGCGCGCCGAGCTATCGCTTCCGCGACGAAGCGAGCCGGGCCGGTCCGGTCGTCGCACGGCCGGGGGCCCTGCGATAGTCGCCCCGTGCTCCCCCGCCGCCGCTCGAGACGCCGCTTTCGAGCGGGGGTGCTCGGCGCGCTGTCCAGCGGACCGCTCCACCGGGCGCAGATCTCGTTCGCCGCGATGTGGGCGGCCGAGAGCGCGTTTATGGTCTCGCTCGCCGTCGTGGCATACGGCGAGGGCGGCGTCACCGCGGTCGGCGTCGTCACCGCGGCCCGCATGGCGACCGCTGCGCTCCTCGCGCCGTTCCTCGCGATGCTGGCCGACCGGGTTCGTCGCGAGCGGGTCCTGACGTGGATCGGGGTGGTCCGCGCCGCGATGCTCGCGTGTGCCGCTGCCGTGACGGCGTCGGGCGGCCCCGCGGCCGCGACGTACGGGTTCGCGATCGTCGCTACGGTCGCCGTGGCGCTCTACCGGCCGGCGCATTCGGCCCTGCTCCCCGCTCTCGCCAAGTCCCCGGAGGACCTGACGAGCGCGAACGCGGTGCGCGGGATGCTGGACTCGCTCTCCACCCTCGGCGGTCCGGTGGCCGCGGCCGTGCTCCTCGCCGCGAGCGGGCCGGCCAGCGCCTTCGCCGCGTGCGCAGCGGCGTCCCTGCTGGGGGGACTGGTCGTCGTGGCCCTGCCCTACGACGTTCCGCCCCGGGCGGACACCGTGCGCGGATCGGTGGGCCGCGACGTCGTCCAGGGTTTCGCGACCATCGCGGGCGATCGCGCGCTATCGCTCGTCACGGGCCTCGGGGTCGTCCAGACGCTCACGCGCGGGTGCCTGACCGTGTTCACCGTCGTCCTCGCGATCGACCTGCTCGACACGGGCGACCCGGGCGTCGGCGTCCTGAACGCGGCCGTCGGCGCGGGCGGCGTGCTCGGCTCGCTGCTCGCCTTCACGCTGGTCCGGCGCGGCGGGCTCGCCACCTGGTTCGGGAGCGGGATCGCGCTGTTCGGCGCGCCGCTCGCGCTCATCGGCGCCGTCCCAGAGCAGGCGGCGGCGATCGTGCTGCTCGGCCTGGTCGGCGTCGGCAACGCGCTGATCGACGTCGGCGGGTTCACGATCCTGGCCCGGATGACGGACGAGGCCGTCCTCGCGCGCATGTTCGCCAGCTTTGAGGCGATCCTGACGCTCGGGGTCGCGCTCGGCGGCCTACTCGCGCCGGTCCTCATCGAGGGGCTCGGCCCGCGCCCCGCGTTCGTCGTCGTCGGCCTCATGGCGCCCGCGGCCCTGGCCGCGAGCTGGACCACACTGCGCCGGCTCGACGGTCGGATGCGCATCCGCGACGCGGACATCGAGATCCTGCGCGCGGTCCCGATGCTCGCCGTCCTGCCGGCGGCGACCATCGAGCAGCTCGGCGCCGGGCTCGACCATGCCGAGTTCGCGCCCGGGGAGATGGTCTTCGCACAGGGCGATGCGGGGAATAGGTTCTACGTGGTCGAATCCGGTCGTGCGGACGTGGTACGCGACGGACGGGTCGTCAACACGCTCGGGCGCGGCGCGGGATTCGGCGAGATCGCCCTCCTCGACGACCGGCCGCGAACGGCCACCATCCTCGCGTCCGGGCACGAGCTGCTGTGCGTGGGTGTCCTTCAGCGCCCGGCCTTCCTGACCGCCGTGACCGGGTACCCCGTGAGCGCGACGACGGGCCGCGAGGTCGTCGCACTGCTCGCCGCGCGCGACGGCGCCGAGAAGGTCAGCCGGCCGACGCCATAGCCCGCCGCCGGCGGACGATGTACGGCAGGCCCCGCCCGACCATGCCGAGCGTGCCACCGATGCGCCGGGGCCATGACGGATCCGGCAGCGAAGCGAGCGGCGCGGCGATGTCCCCTACATCCATGAAGTATGTCCGCACCGGGCCGATGCCCTCGAGCTCCTGCGCGAGCTCCTGCATCGCCGGCTCGCACGGTGCCGTCCCGCCGCCGCGGTAGAGCTCCTCCGAGACGAGGACGTACTCTGGCACCTGGACGGAGTTCTTGAGCAGTCGGTGGACGTAGATGACGTCGATGCCGACGAGCTTGCGCCGGCGCTTGATCGTCTGCGTCGCCACCTCGCCGACGTGCGCCACGAACTTCAGTCTCAGCGCGCTCGTCCGGGTGCAGCTCCCGCACGGGCACATGTTGAGCTCGATCAGCCGGCGCTGCTCGTGGAACGCACGGTGCATGGCGATCGCGGCCTGCGTGACGGTGGCGAGCGTCGCGGGTCCCTCCATCCCGTCGATCTCGCGGGACAGGAAGGCCGCGTCGCCCTCGATCTCGATCAGGTCAAAGCCGCGCGCCGCACCGACCACCTTGTCGAGCATCCGGTTCGTGGCGGCTTCCGCGTGCCCGAGGATGCTGCGGTGGTACTGCATGTACTCCGTGTAGCCCCCGATATCCGCGATCAGCAGCAGCGCACGCCGGGTGGCCATGCGCGGACGCTAACAGGATACGCTCGCGCCGTGCCTGACCCGCAGCTCGACGCCACGTACGCGCGCGTCGCCGAACTGCCCCTCCTCATCGATCGCTGCGAGCTCGTGCCCCTGGTGCGCGACACCTCGAGCGGGTTCACCAAGGTCTCGATCGTGGTCCGGTTGTCGGGAGGAGGCCACGATGGCGAGGGCGAGGACATCACATGGGATCAGATCGACCAGATCGAGCAGCTCCGCCGCGCGGGCGACCTCGCGTGGCTCCGCGGGCGGCGCACGCTCGACGAGTTCTCCACGCTGCTGGGGCTGGCCGATCTGTTCCCGGTCGAGCCGATCCGTGAGAGCGCACGCCACTACCGCCGGTGGGCGTTCGAAAGCGCCGCGCTCGACCTCGCGCTCCGCCAGAACGGCCTCTCGCTCCAGAGCGCCCTCGGCCGGCACGCGACGCCCGTGACCTTCGTAGTGTCCACGCGGATCGACGACGCCGCCGGCGTCGCCTCGCTCCGCGCGCTACGCAGCATGGTTCCGACGGTCCGGTTCAAGCTCGATCCCGTGCCGAGCTGGAACGGCGAAGTGCTCGCGGAGCTGGTGTCGCTCGCCGGCGTCGACGTGGTCGACATGAAAGGGCTCTACCGCAACGCGACCGTGGCGTTGGCGCCGGAGTCCGAGCTGTACCGCCGCGTGTTCGAGGCCCTGCCCGAGGCATGGATCGAGGACCCCGCCTTGACGGACGACACCGCCGAGCTGCTCGACCGGCACCGCGATCGGATCACCTGGGACGTGCCGATCGGGTCGGTCGGCGACATCGAGGCCCTGCCCTGGCCGCCCCGCCACCTGAACCTCAAGCCTGCCCGCTTCGGCAGCGTCCGGCGCCTGTTTGACACCTACGACTACTGCGAGGCGCAGGGCATCGGCGCCTACGGCGGGGGCATGTTCGAGCAGGGTCCGGGACGAGGGCAGCTCCAGTACCTCGCATCGCTGTTTCACCCCGGCGGGCCGAACGACCTCGCGCCCGTGGCGTACAACCTGCAACGCGACTTGGGTGAGCTCCCGCGCTCGCCGCTGGCACCCGAGCCGCACGTTACCGGCTTCCGATGGGGCAGCTACGACGGGCGCCGCAGCATTCGCGAGCAGGCGCGTTGACCGAACGACCCGATGCGTCCAGAGCCGGGTCA
>JAXDHR010000157.1:0-42284 GCA_034664425.1 Solirubrobacteraceae bacterium | reverse complement strand
TTCGCCTTGCCGTCCTGGTAGGCCTTCAGACCGATCACGTCCGCCATGTAGATACCGACGTACGGGCCGTTGACCGTCTTCAGGAAGCCTCGCTCGAGCCCATACTTGACGTCCTTGGACGTGACCTCGCGGTTGACCGGCGGTGAGAACTTGATCCCCGGGCGGATCTTCACGGTGAGGCTCTTGCCGTCGGACGCGATCTGCGGCGGACCGTCCGCGAGGTCGGGCTGGGGGTGCGTCGCGTCGTCGGGCTTGTAGGAGTACAGCGGGCGCTGCGTCGCGTAGGCGACGTTGAAGCCGTACTGGTAGTACGTGATGCCCGGGTCGATGAAATCGACATCGCCGTTGTAGAGCATCGTCAGGTCGCCGCCCTTCTTGGCGCCCTGCGGCGGGGATGTCGGCTGGCTGCCGTTCCCCGTGCTCTCGTTGCTCGAACCGCCGCACCCGGCGACGGCCAGGGACGCAACCGCGGCGACGACCGCCGCGGCGCGCCACCGCGCACTGGTTCTCATCGGAATCCCTCCAAGGTTCCTTTGGCCGCGCTCCCTCGCGCAGCCGCTGCCGGAACTATGTCGTAACGAGCGGATGTGCGTCACGATCCGCGCGCGGCGCGCTCACGGGCGCGCAGCGGCTCGCGCCCGGGCGGCTGCCGCGGCGGTTCCACGGCGGGCGGATCGGGCAGCTCGCGACGCGCCTCGCCCCCGCCCTCGAGGCGCACGCGCTCGCCCCAGTGCAGCAGCTCGAGCGGCTCGCCGCCCGCGTCGAGGCGGTACACGGCGGCGTCCGGCCGGACCTCGACGACCAGCCGGCGGCCCCGGACGACGAGCGGGAAGCGCAGCCGGGTGATGCCCTCGGGGAGGCGCGGGGCGAACTTCAGCTCGTGGTCGTGGTCGCGCAGGCCGCCCAACCCGCACGTGACGGCGAGCAGCGCACCGCCCAGCGAGGCGATGTGCAAGCCGTCGCGCACGTTGTGCTCGAGATCGCGCAGGTCCATCGTCGCCGCCTCGGCGAGGTAGTCGTGGGCGAGCTGCAGGTGCCCGACCTCGGCGGCGACGATCGCCTGGATGCACGCCGACAGCGACGAGTCGCGGACGGTGATCGCCTCGTAGTAGTCGAAGTTGCGGCGCTTCTCGTCGCGGGTGAAGAAGTCGCCGCGGGCGAACAGCGCCATCACCAGGTCCGCCTGCTTGCAGACCTGCTTGCGGTAGAGGTCGAAGTAGGTGTGGTGCAGCAGCAGCGGGTAGTCGGTCTCGGGCGTGTCCTCGAAGTCCCAGGGCTGGTGGGTCGTGAAGTCCTGGTCCTGCGGATGGACCTTGAGGTTGCGGTCGTAGGGGACGAACATCGCGTCCGCCGCGCGCTCCCAGGCCTCGATCTCCTCCTCGTCGACGCCGAGCGTCTCGGCGACGTCGGGATGGCGCCTGGCGGACTCCGACGCCGTGCGCAGATTCATCTCCGCCATCAGGTTCGTGTAGACGTTGTTGTCGACCAGCGCGGAGTACTCGTCCGGGCCGGTGACCCCGTCGACCCGGAACGTGCCGTCGGGATTGTGGTGCCCGAGGCTGCGCCACAGCCGCGCCGACTCGACCAGCAGCTCGAGGCCGAACTCGCGCTCGAAGTCCTCGTCGCCGGTGGAGAAGAGGTAGCGCCGGACGGCGTCGGCGACCGCGGCGTTGACGTGGAACGCGGCGGTACCCGCCGGCCAGTAGCCCGAGCACTCCTCGCCGCGGATCGTGCGCCACGGCATCGTCGCGCCGTCGAGGCCGACCTGCTCGGCGCGCGAGCGGCCGAGATCGAGCGTCGAGTGGCGCCACTCGAGCGCGTCGCGCACGATGTCCGGCCGCGTGTAGCTCAGCGGCGGCAGCACGAACGCCTCGGTGTCCCAGAACGCGTGGCCGTCGTAGCCCGTGCCGGTCAGGCCCTTGGCCGCGATCGCGCGCGTCTCCGCGCGCGCGGTGGCCTGCAGCAGCTCGAACAGCGCGAAGCGCAGCCCCTGCTGGATCTCCGGGTCGCCGTCGAGCTCGACGTCGGCCACCGCCCAGTAGGCGTCGAGGTAGGCGCGCTGGGAGCGCACGAGCTCGTCGAAGCCCTCGGCGAGGGCGATCTCGAGGCTCGCGTCGACCTGGTCGCGAAGCCATTCGATCGACTGCTGAGAGGACCAGTGGTACGCGAGGAACTTGACCACGCGCAGCGGCTGGCCGGGTTCGAGGTGCGCGGTGATCGTCACGCGGCCGAGGTCGTCCTCGCACTGGGTCAGCGAGGTCGCGTGATCGCCCGAGTCGACGACGTGGTCCATCCCGGCGGCGAGCGAGAGCCGGGTACGGCGGGTCGAGTGGGCGAGCACGACGCGCTTGCCGTAGTGGGCGGCGAGCTGGGACTCGAGCACCGACCCGATCTGCGCCGCCGCGCGCGGGTCACGCCCGCCCGCCATTTGCGGCTGGTTGGCGATCAGGTTCGACTGCAGCGCCACGCGCATCGGCCGGTCGACGGCTTCCACCTGGTACTCGATGGCGGCGACGCTGCGCTGCTCGAAGGAGACGAGCCGGCGAGTCCGCACGCGCACGCTGCGGCCGCCCTGCGACGTCCACGTCATGCGCCGCTCGAGCACCCCCGAGCGGAAGTCGAGCCTGCGCTGGTGGTGCTCGAGGCGTCCACGGTGGATGTCGAGCGGCTCGTCCTCGACGAGCAGCCGCATGATCTTGCCGTCGGTGACGTTGACGACGGCCTGGCCGTCCTCGGCGAACCCGTAGCCGCGCTCGCCGTACTCGAGCGGGTAGGACTCGTAGAAGCCGTTGAGGTACGTGCCGCTGAGCGCGCGCGGCTCGCCCTCGTCGAGGTTGCCGCGCAGACCCAGGTGCCCGTTGGCGAGCGCGAAGATCGACTCGGACTCGGCGATCAGGCCGAGGTCGAGCGTGGTCTCGCGCACGGACCACGGGTCGACCGGGAAGACGTCCTCGCCGATCATGCCGACTCGAGGAGCTCGGAGAGGTCCTGCACGACCACGTCCGCGCCGTGCTCGCGCAGCGCGTCCGCGTGGCCGACGCGGTCGACGCCCACAACCTGCCCGAAGTGGCCGGCGCGCCCCGCCTCGACCCCGGCCAGCGCGTCCTCGAAGACGGCGGCGGCGGAGGGCTCGACGCCCAGCTTCCTCGCCGCCTCGAGGAACGTGTCGGGCGCCGGCTTGCCCTTGAGGCCGCGATCGGCGACGTCACGCCCGTCGACGATCGTCTCGAAGCGGTCGGCGATGCCCGCGGCGTCGAGGATCTCGCGCGTGTTGGCGCTCGAGGAGACCACCGCGGTCCGCAGACCGGCGCCGCGGGCGGCGTCGACGAAGCGCCGCGAGCCTTCGTAGACCTTCACGCCCCGCTCGCGGATCAGCTTCTGGACGAGCTCGTTCTTGCGATTGCCCAGGCCGTGGACGGTCTCCGCGTCCGGCGGGTCGTCCGGTCCGCCCTCGGGCAGCTCGATCTCGCGCGACTGCAGGAACGAGCGGACGCCGTCGTAGCGGGGCTTGCCGTCGACGTAGCGGCCGTAGTCGCTCTGCTCGTCGAACGGCGCCTGGCCGCCGCGCTGCTTCAGGAACGCATCGAACATCTGCTTCCACGCGGCGGCATGGACGGTGGCCGTCTCCGTCAGCACGCCATCCATGTCGAAGAGGAGGGCGTGGATGCCGTCGGGCATGAGGGGCGTCTCGGCCATGTGCCGCAATATGCCCATACGGGCCGGACTGACACCATGTCGAGGGTGCACGACGCTCCTGTCTTTCTCATCGGCGGCGGCCGCGACGCCGCTGCGGTGCTCGCCGTCCACCGGCCCTTCACTGCCGCGCTGGCCGGCGACGGCCCGGTCGCCTGCATCGTCCTCGACGAGGGCGATGACACCGATCGCGCACGCTGGGAGGGCAATCTGCGCGACGCCGGCGCAGCCGACGTCCGGACGCTCGTGGTGTCGGCCTCGCGGCCGCTGACCGCGCCGGACCTCGACGGGGTCGCCGGCGTCTACGTCGCCGGCGGCCACACGCCTGGCTACCAGGAGGCGCTCGCCGGCGCGGGCCTCCCGGCCGTTCCCTACGCGGGCTTCTCCGCAGGCGCCGCGATCGCGGGCGAGCGCGCGCTCGTCGGCGGCTGGCGGGCCCGGATCGGCGAGGCCGAGGTCGCGGTCGTCGACGACGGCGCGGGTGAGGACCTCGAGCTGATCGAGGTGCGCGACGGGCTCGGCCTCGTGACGGTGCTCGCCGACGTCCATGCGGCGCAGTGGGGCACGCTGGGCCGGCTCGTGCACGCGGTCCGTACCGAGGACCGCGAGGGCTGGGCGATCGACGAGGGCACTGCGCTGGAGCTGCGCGGCGGCGAGCCGGTCGCGGTCCACGGCCTCGGCGCCGCCGCGCGCGTGCGCCCGGCGGCCGGCGGCGAGGTGACGGTACGGATGTTCGCAGCGGGCCCGCTGGGGTAGGCGCGCTGGCGAAAACCCCACGCGGCGGCGCGCTAGCCGACGAGCGCGAGCCGCGGACGGCTCGTCTCGTACTCGGCCGCGACGCTCGCGAGGATCTCGAGCATCGCCTGCGTCGCCGGCGACCGGTAGCCCTCGGCGAGCGTCGCCGCGTGGATCTGACGTACGGGCGTCTCGCGTCCGAGCGAGCGCACGACGATGTCCTGGCGTGCGTTGATCAGTCCCAGCTCGGCGATCAGCGACACGCCGACGCCCGCGGCCACCAGGCCCTGGACCGCGCTGTACTCGTCGGTCTCGAAGGCGATCCTGGGATCGAAGCCCGCGGCGGCGCACGAGCGCATGATCAGCCGGTTGCACTCGCATCCCGCCGAGCCGCCGATCCACGCGTCCGACGCGACGTCGGCGAGGCGCAGGTTGCGCTTGCGGGCGAGCGGGTGGTCGCCCGGCAGCACCAGGAACATCGGATCCTCGAGCAGGTGGTGGAGCGAGATGCCGTCGACCACGTCGTCGCTGGCCCGCGACTCGAAGGTGATCGCCAGGTCGAGCTCGCCGGCGCGCAGCATCGGCAGCGAGTCCTCGGGCTCGAGCAGCGTCATCGAGAGCTCCACGGCTGGATGGCGCTGCGAGAACGCGGCGATGGCCAGCGGCATGATCGAGGAGGCCGCCGATTCGAACGCGGCCAGCCGCAGCCTGCCGCCGCGCAGGCCGGCGATCGCCTCGAGCTCAGCCTCGGCCTCGGCGAGGCGCGCGAGGATCGCCTCGGCGTGGCGGACGACCGCTTCGCCCGCCTCGGTCAACCGCACTCCGCGCGCGCTGCGCTGGACGAGCACCGCTCCGGCCTCGCGCTCGAGCGCCGCGATCTGCTGCGAGACCGCCGACTGGGTGAAGGAGAGCGACTCGGCCGCGGCCGAGAACGAGCCGCGCAGGGCGACCTCGCGAAGCACCCGCATGCGGCGGACGTCGAGCATCAGGACGACTTATACCACGCCCCATAAAAGGTCATTTGCGCTGATGTGAGACCGAGAGGACCATGGATCTCACGAAGCCGCACTCCTCCCCGTCACAAAGGACGACCATGCCCTCCGTCACCACCGCTCCATCCGTCCTCGTCCGAGCCGCGCGCGGCTCAGACGGGCCCGCGCTGGCCCGACTTGCCGCGCTCGACTCGGCCGCAGTGCCCCCTGGCGAGCTGCTCGTCGCCGAGACGGACGGCGCCCTCATCGCCGCCCGCGCCCTCGGCTCCGGCACCGTCATCGCCGACCCGTTCCGCCCCTCCGCCGACGTCGTGGCGCTCCTCACGCTGCGCGGCCGGTCGGTCGAGCCCCGCCGCATGCGGCGCGGGCTTGCGGAGCGCATGGGCCTGCGCGCCGGACGGGTGGTCTCGCACACGGCGTGAGCTCCTCCGCTCCGCCTACCACGGTGCCGGATACGGCCCGCCCGCCCGCGGCTGCGGCCGCGGGCGGGCGGGCCGGGTTCTCGCGTGCTCCGTCGGCCCCGGGCTGGCAGGTGTGGGGAGCGCTGTGGATCGTCTACCTCGTCTGGGGCTCGACCTACCTCGCCATCCGCGTGATGGTCGAGACGGTGCCGCCGCTGCTCGGCGCCGGCGCGCGCTTCACGATCGCGGGAGCGACGCTGCTGCTCGTGCTCGCGCTGCGGCTCGGCTGGACCGCGGTGCGCCCCACCCGTGGCGCGCTGCTCGGGGCCGGCCTGGTCGGGCTGCTGCTGCCGGGCGCCAACGCCGTCGTCTCGGTCGCCGAGCAGCACGTCCCCTCGGGGCTGGCGGCGCTGCTGATCGGCTCGATCCCGTTGTGGGTGATCCTGCTGCGCCGCATCAGCGGCGAGGCCATCCCGCGCAGGAGCGCCGCGGCCGTGGTGCTCGGATTCGCGGGCGTCGCGCTGCTCGTCCGGCCCGGACCGCAGTCGGCCGACGCGTCGATCCTCGGCCTGCTGACCTGCGTGGGCGCTGCCGTGATGTGGGCGTCGGGCTCGTTCGCCTCGCGCCACGTCGAGCTGCCGCGGCATCCGCTCGTCTCGACGGGCTGGCAGATGTTGATCGGCGGGCTCGCATGCCTACTCGCGGGCGTGATCGCCGGCGAGGGGCCGCAGGTCGACCTCGCGGCGTTCTCGACGCGCTCGCTGCTGGCGCTCGCCTACCTCGTGGTGATGGGCTCGTGGGTCGCCTTCAGCGCCTACGTCTGGCTGCTGCAGAACGCGCCGCTGTCGAAGGTCGCGACCTACGCGTACGTGAACCCGGTCGTGGCCATCATCCTCGGCTGGCTCGTGCTCTCGGAGGTCGTGGCACCGGTCACGATCGCGGGCGCCGCGGTGATCGTCGCCGCCGTCGCCCTCGCCGTACGCAGCGAGCGATGAGCCTCCGCGGACGCTAGAGCTCGTTCAGCCGCGGCGGCGACGCCCCGCGCCGCTCGCAGGTGCGGGCGGCGACCAGGCAGGCGAACTCGGTCGCCGCGACGACCGCGTCGAGGTTCGCCAGCCGCTCGCGCGAGCGGCCCTCACGTCGCCAGGAGGCGAGGAAGCCACCGCCGAACGCGTCGCCCGCGCCGATCGTGTCGACCACCTCGACCCGGGGGGCGGGCACGCTCACCGCGTCGGTGGCGGTGATCACGATCGCCCCCTCGGCGCCGCGGGTCAGCAGCGCGGCCGCGGCGCCCGGCTCGAGCAGCGCCCGCGCCGCATCCACGGGCGGCGTGCCGGGATCGAGCCAGGCGAGGTCGTCGTCGGAGACCTTCACCACGTCGGTGTGGGCGAGCACGCGCCACAGCCGCGCGCGATAGGCCTCCTCGTCCTCGACGACGCCCGGCCGGCAGTTCGGGTCGAGCATCACGAGCGCGTCGCCCGCCAGCCGCTCGGTGACGGCCTCGAGCGCCGTGGCCACCGGCTCGAGCGCGAGGCCGAGCGTCCCGATGTGGAGCATGTCGACGGCTCCGGGCAGCGCGTCAAGCGCCGCCTGCGGCGTCAGTCCGGGCGCGGAGGTGCCGCGGCTGTAGAAGCGATAGGTCGCCGTGCCCTGCGCGTCGAGCTCGGCGAGCGCGAGCGTCGTCGGGTCGTCGGTGTCGACGACCGTGTCGAGGCGCACGCCGTCGTCGGCGAGCAAGGTGCGCAGTCGCGACCCGAAGCGGTCGCGTGAGAGCCGCCCGAGGTAGGCGGCGGGCTGCTCGAGCCGGCCGATCGTGCGCGCCGCGTTGAACGGCCCGCCGCCCGGATGAGCCGCCAGCTCGGCCGAGTCGTCGAGGACGAGGTCGAAGAGCGCCTCGCCGGCAATGAGGATGACGGGGTCGGTGGCATTCGCGGGCATCGGGCGCCGCGCGACGTTACAGGATGCAAAGCCCGCCGCACCGGGCAATCATGTCGCCATGAGCGTCGACCCTCGCGCGGGCCAGCGGCCGCGGCCCGAAGACCTCGTCGACGTCGACGGGCTGCTCGCCGCCTACGTCGACGACGCCCCCGATCCCTCCGACCCGGCGCAGCGCGTCAGCTTCGGCACCTCGGGCCATCGCGGCTCCTCGCTCAAGCGGACGTTCAACGAGCCGCACGTTGTCGCGATCAGCGCCGCGGTCTGCCGCTACCGCGCCGATCAGGGCATCGACGGGCCCCTGTTCCTCGGCCGCGACACGCACGCTCTCTCGACGCCTGCGACGCGCACGATCGTCGAGGTGCTCGCCGCGCACGGCGTGCGCACGGTGATCGACGCCGAGGACGGCGCGACGCCGACCCCCGTGATCTCGCACGCGATCCTCACCCACAACCGTGCCGGCGACGGTCCGCGTGCGGACGGCATCGTGGTCACGCCGTCGCACAACCCGCCCGACGACGGCGGCTTCAAGTACAACCCGCCGCACGGCGGGCCCGCCGACACCGACGTCACGGGCTGGATCGAGCGCGAGGCGAACGGGCTGCTCGAATCGGGGCTCGGGGACATCGGGCGGATCCCGTACGACCAGGCCGTCGCCGGCGAGCACGTGCAGCGCCGCGACTACGTGTCTGCCTACGTCGACGACCTCGGTACGGTGATCGACCTCGACGCGATCCGCGAGGCGCGGCTGCGCCTCGGCGTCGATCCGCTCGGCGGAGCGAGCCTCGCCTACTGGCGCGCGATCTCCGAGCGCCACGGACTCGACATCGAGATCGTCGACGACACGCTGGACCCACGCTTCGCCAACGTGCCGCTCGACTGGGACGGCAAGGTCCGCATGGACTGCTCCTCGCCCTACGCGATGGCGCGCCTGCGCGAGCTCGCCGACCGCTTCGACGTGGCGTTCGCGAACGACCCCGACGCCGACCGCCACGGGATCGTGACACCGTCGGCGGGACTGATGAACCCCAACCACCACCTGGCCGCCTGCGTCGCCCACCTGTTCGGCGGCGACCGCCGCTGGGGCGATGAGGTCGGGATCGGCAAGACGCTCGTCTCGAGCTCGATCATCGACCGCGTCGCGGCCGATCTGGGGCGGCGGCTCGTCGAGGTCCCCGTCGGCTTCAAGTGGTTCGTCGACGGGCTGCTCGACGGCTCGCTCGGCTTCGCAGGCGAGGAAAGCGCGGGTGCCTCGTTCCTGCGCCGCGACGGCACCCCCTGGAGCACCGACAAGGACGGACTGATCCCCTGCCTGCTCGCCGCGGAGATCAAGGCCGTGACCGGCCGCGACCCGGGCGAGCTCTACCGCTCGCTGACCGATCGCTTCGGGGAGGCCGTCTACAAGCGCATCGACGTCGCGGCCGGTGCCGAGGACAAGGACGTGCTCAAGCGGCTCGACCGCGAGCAGGTGACGAGCGGCGAGCTCGCCGGGGAGCCGATCACCGACGTGCTCACGGAGGCGCCCGGCAACGGCGCGCCGATCGGCGGCGTCAAGGTGGTCGCCGAGCATGGCTGGTTCGCGGCGCGCCCGTCCGGCACCGAGGACGTCTACAAGGTCTACGCCGAGAGCCTGCAGGGGCCAGAGCACCTCGAGCGGATCCTCGATGAAGCCCAGCAGATCGTCCGCGACGCGCTCGAGCGCGCGCACGCGTAGCCATGGCCGAGCCGCACGTCTTCGCGATCGTGCTCGCCGGCGGCGAGGGCAAGCGCCTGATGCCGCTGACCGCCGATCGCGCCAAGCCCGCCGTTCCCTTCGGCGGCAACTACCGGCTGATCGACTTCGCGCTCTCCAACCTGGCCAACGCCGGCTTCCGGCGGATCGTCGTGCTCACGCAGTACAAGAGCCACTCGCTCGACCGCCACGTCTCCATGACCTGGCAGCTGTCACCACTGCTCGGCAACTACGTCACGCCGGTGTCCGCCCAGATGCGGCGCGGGCCGCACTGGTTCCAGGGCTCGGCGGACGCGATCTACCAGAACTTCAACCTGCTGCGCGACGAGCGGCCGGACTACGTGATCGTCTTCGGTGCCGACCACATCTACCGCATGGACCCGCGCCAGATGGTCGAGCAGCACATCGAGGGCGGGGCGGGCGTGACCGTGGCGGCACTGCGGGCGCCGATCGAGCAGGCCGACCAGTTCGGGGTCATCGAGGCCGCCGGAGACGGCCTCACGATCTCCGCCTTCCGCGAGAAGCCCACCGACGCGGTCGGGCTGCCGGACGCGCCCCACCAGGTCTACGCCTCGATGGGCAACTACGTGTTCAGCGCCGACGTGCTGATGGAGTCGGTCGCGGCGGACGCCGGCGACCCCGGCTCGCGACACGACGTCGGCGGCGACCTGATCCCGCTGCTCGTCAGCCGCGGCGAGGCGCAGGTGTACGACTTCTCCGCCAACCACGTGCCCGGCGCGACGGACGTCGAGCGCGGCTACTGGCGCGACGTCGGGACGCTCGACGCCTTCTACGACGCGCACATGGACCTGATCTCGGTGACGCCGTCGTTCAACCTCTACAACCGCGCGTGGCCGATCCACACCTGGGTCGAGCCGCTGCCGCCGGCCAAGTTCGTGTTCGAGGACCCGGGGCGCACGGGCCACGCGACGGACTCGATGGTCTGCGCGGGCGTGGTGATCTCCGGCGGGACCGCGCGGCGCTCGGTGCTCTCGCCCGGCGTGCGGATCCACTCCTACGCCGAGGTCGAGGACTCCGTGCTGATGCCGGGCGTCGAGATCGGGCGCAGCGCCGTCGTGCGCCGCGCGATCCTCGACAAGGACGTGCGGATCGCGCCCGGCGTGCGGATCGGAGTCGATCCCGACGCCGACCGCGAGCGCTTCACGGTCTCCGACGGCGGGGTCGTGGTACTTGGCAAGGGCGCCGTCGTGGAGCCCTGATGCGCGTCGCTCTGCTCACCCGCGAGTACCCGCCCGACGTCTACGGCGGCGCGGGGGTGCACGTCGAGTACCTCGCGCGCGAGCTGGCTCGCTTGGAGGACGTCACGGTCCATGCATGGGGCCATGCGATCCGCGAGGAGCACGGCGGGCCGACCGTCGTCGGCCACCAGCCGTGGGACGCCCTGGAGGGCGCGGCGCCGCACCTCGCCGCGCTGCGCGCGATGTCGATCGACCTGACGATGGCCGCTGCGACCGAGGGCGCGGAAGTCGCGCACTCGCACACCTGGTACGCGAACCTCGCCGGCCACCTCGCCGCGCTCACCTATGGCATCCCGCACGTCGCGACGGTCCATTCGCTCGAGCCGCTGCGGCCGTGGAAGGCGGAGCAGCTCGGCGGCGGCTACGCGCTCTCGAGCTGGTGCGAGCGGGTCGCGCTGGAGGCCGCCGACGCGGTGGTCGCCGTCTCCGACGGGATGCGCGCGGATGTGCTCGCGAGCTACCCCGCGGTCGATCCGGCCAGGGTCGAGGTGATCTACAACGGCATCGACACCGAGGAGTACCGGCCCGACGCCGACACCGACGTGCTCGAGCGGATCGGCGTGGATCCTGCTCGACCCAGCGTCGTCTTCGTGGGGCGGATCACGCGCCAGAAGGGCGTCCCGCACCTGCTCGAGGCGGCGCGCTCGCTGTCGGGCGACGCCCAGCTCGTGCTGTGCGCCGGCGCGCCCGACACGCCCGAGCTCGGCGCCGAGGTCGCGCGCCGCGTCGACGAGCTGCGCGCGACCCGCGACGGCGTCTTCTGGATCGACGAGATGCTGCCCAAGCGCGACGTGATCCAGCTGCTCTCGCACGCGACCGTGTTCGCCTGCCCGTCGGTCTACGAGCCGCTGGGCATCGTCAACCTCGAAGCGATGGCGTGCGAGGCGGCGGTCGTGGCGTCCGCGGTCGGCGGCATCCCCGAGGTCGTCGTCGACGGCGTGACGGGCCTGCTCGTCCCGTTCGCCGCCGCGGGCGACGGGTCGCCCGAGCCGGCCGACCCCGCGGCCTTCGCGGCCGGCCTGGCGGAACAGCTGAACGCGCTGATCGAGGATCCGGCGCGGGCCGCCGCGATGGGGCGTGCGGGCCGCGAGCGGGCGGTCTCGGCGTTCGCGTGGCAGGCGATCGCCGAGCAGACCGCCGGGGTCTACCGGCGGCTGGCGTCCTAGCGTTCGCCCGGCCTACTCCGCGAACGGCCGCTCGAACAGCGTCGAGAGGACGATCTGGGTCTGCGAGCGGGTGACGCCAGGGTGGTCGCGGATGCGCTCGAGCGCCGATTCGAGGTGCGAGGTGTCGCGCGCGCGGACGTGCAGCATCGCGCTCGCCTCCCCCGCGACGGTGTACGCCGCCTCGACCTCCGGATGGTGCTCGACGGCGTCGCGCACCTCCGCGGCGGCCATGCGCCCCTCGCAGTAGAGGGCCACGAACGCGTGCGTCCCCCAACCGAAGCGGCCGGGGTCGATCTGGGCCGAGTAGCCGCGGATCACGCCGTCGGCCTCGAGCCGGTCGACACGCCGCTTGACGGCCGGAGCGGACAGCGAGACGCGCATCCCGATGCTCTGGAACGAGCGCCGGGCGTCCTCGCGCAGGAGCGCAACGATCTGCCGGTCGATGTCGTCCATTCGTCACCATCTTGGCACGCTTTCGCAACGAATCGCGCTTGAGTGGGCACATGCAGGTGAGGATCATGAAGGCCATCACCTTCTTCCGACTCCGAGCGAGGCCCGCGTGAGCACCCAGCCAGTCGCCGCCCCCGGCGACCAGGCAGCCGGCGACTTCATGCCGCTGCACGGCATCGACCACATCGAGCTGTGGGTCGGCAACGCCCAGCAGGCGGCGTACTTCTATACGCGCGCCTACGGTTTCCGCGAGGTCGCCTACGCAGGGCTCGAGACAGGCGTCCGCGACCGCACGTCGCGCGTGCTCGTCCAGGGGCGCATCCGCCTCGTCCTCACCGGGTCGCTGCGCCCGGACCACGAGATCGCCCTGCATCACGCCCGCCATGGCGACGGCGTGCGAACGATCGCCCTCTCGGTCCCGGACGCCGCGGCGGCCTACGGGACCGCCGTCGACCGCGGCGCCGCCGGCGTGCGCGAGCCATGGGAGGCCTCCGACGAGTACGGCACCGTGCGCCTGGCGACGATCGCCACCTACGGCGAGACGCTGCACACCTTCGTCGAGCGCGCGGACTACCGCGGCGCCTTCCTGCCCGGCTACGACGCCCGCGACGGCGGCCAGGCCGACGCCGGCCTGCTCGCCATCGACCACGTGGTCGGCAACGTCGAGCTCGGCGCGATGGATCGGTGGGTCAAGTACTACGAGGACGTCTTCGGCATGCGGGAGATGACGCACTTCACCGACGACGACATCTCGACGGAGTACTCCGCGCTGATGTCGAAGGTCGTCACGAGCGGCAACGGGCGCATCAAGTTCCCGCTCAACGAGCCGGCCGAGGGCAAGCGCAAGTCGCAGATCGACGAGTACCTCGAGTTCTACGACGGCCCTGGGGCGCAGCACATCGCCGTCGCCACGCGCGACATCGTGCGCACGGTCGAGGACCTGATGGCCCGCGGTGTCGAGTTCCTGCGCACGCCCGATTCCTACTACGACGAGGTTCCGGAGCGGGTCGGCCGGATCGACGAGGACCTCGCCGACCTGCGCCGGCTGGGAATCCTCGTCGACCGCGACGACGAGGGCTATCTGCTGCAGATCTTCACGAAGCCGGTCGGCGACCGCCCGACGATCTTCTTCGAGGTCATCGAGCGCCACGGCGCGCGCGGCTTCGGCGACGGCAACTTCAAGGCGCTGTTCGAGGCGATCGAGCGCGAGCAGGAACGGCGCGGGAACCTCTGATCCACGTGCACAGGGGTCGGCTGAGACCGGGACACGGGCAGGCGCCGGCCGCGCGGGAGGCGGCCGGCGCCACCACGCCCGACGACTTCCAGGAGATTGCCTGATGCGCTACCACAGCCTCGGCCGGATCCCAGCCAAGCGCCACGTCCAGTTCCGCGACCCCGACGGCGCCGCAGGCAACGGCAGCGCCCCGCTGCTCGTCGAGGAGGTCATGGGCTTCGAGGGCTTCTCCGGCAACGAGTCGATCCTCTATCACCTGTGGTCGCCGTGCCGGGTCGCCGAGGTCGGCGCCTTCACCGCGATCGAGCGGGAGGAGTGGGTGCCCGACACGCACGTGCACCGGCTCACCAACACGCTCGCGCTCGAGCCGGACGGCGACCCGGTCCTGGGCCGGCGCGTTCTGCAGTTCAACGGCGACCTCGAGATCGCGATCTGCGTCCCGGCGGCGGAGGCCGACTACTTCTTCCGCGACGGCGAGGGCGACGAGGTCATCTTCGTCCACGAGGGCGAGGGCGTGCTCGAGACGACGTTCGGCACCCTCCCCTACCGCCAGCACGACTACGTCGTGATCCCGCGCGGCACGACCTACCGCTTCCGCTTCGACACGCCGCAGCGCTGGCTGACCTTTCACACGCCGGGCGAGATCGAGACGCCCAATCGCTATCGCAACCGCTACGGCCAGCTGCTCGAGCATGCGCCGTTCTCCCAGCGCGACTTCCACCCGCCGGCCGCGCTCGCCACCCACCGCGACCGCGGCGAGCAGCACGTCAAGGTCCGTGTGCGTGGCGGCTACCAGGACTACGTCCTCGACTACCACCCGCTCGACGTGGTCGGCTGGGACGGGTACGTCTATCCGTACACCTTCAACATCGCCGACTTCGAGCCCAAGGCGGGGCGCCTGCACCAGCCGCCTCCCGCCCACCAGACCTTCCAGGGGCCGAACTTCGTGATCTGCTCGTTCTGCCCGCGGATGCTCGACTGGGACCCGCAGGCGATCGCGCTGCCCTACCACCACTCCAACGTGCAGTCGGAGGAGGTCATGTACTACGTGGACGGCGAGTACGGGGCGCGCCGCGGCGTCGGCGTCGGGGCCATCACCCTGCATCCGTCGGGCCTGCCGCACGGGCCACAGCCCGGCCTGGTCGAGGCGTCGCTCGGCGTCACGCGGACGAACGAGCTGGCGGTGATGTGCGACACGTTCCGGCCGCTCAAGCTGACCACGCTCGCGCGCGAGCTCGACGACCCCGGCTACGCGCTCTCCTGGTACGAGCCACGGCCCGAGGACGCGGTGCGCCACCCGGACTAGAAACGCGCGGCTAGATCTTGAGCAGCGCGATCGTGTTCGCCACGAAGAGCACGGCGAACAGCACGGTCCAGCGGTCCAGGTTGCGCTCCATCAGCGAGCCGCCCGACGTCCCGCCCGCGGTGCCGACGCCGAAGGCGCCGGACATTCCCGCGTCCTTGCCCGAGTGCAGGAGCACCAGGAAGATCAGGATGACCGCGATGAAGACCTGCAGGACGGCGAGGACGGAGTGCATCGGTTCCGAAGGGTAGCGAGGGGCTAGGGCTCGCCGTGCTCGGCGGGTACCGGGAGCTCGTCGAGGCGGCGCAGGATGTCGATCGCTTCGGCGCGCAGGGCGCGGTCGATCGTGCGCCAGTCGGCGTCGGAGAGCTTGCCGGTGCGGCGGTCCAGGTCGGCGTCGCGGATCTCCCCGTACTTGGCGTCGCGCTCGGCCTCGAGCTCCTCGCGCAGCGCGTCGACATCGTCCTCCGTGCCGCGCCGGCGCAGCGGGGCGCTGACGACGAGCACGACAGCGAACAGCACGACGAGGACGACCAGGTAGTCCACGGCGGCCGTCCCTAGACGCCGACGGGCTGGCGCGCCTCGCGCCCGACCCGTGCGGCGTAGGCGGCGCTCACGCGCCGGCCGACGGTCCGCGGGGAGGGCCAGATCGCGATCAGCCCGCCGAGGGCGACGATCATCGCGCCGAACCAGATCCAGTTGACCAGCGGCGAGACGAGCAGCCGGAAGGTGGCCGCCGGCGTGTCGCGCACGTAGCGATTCGTCAGCCCGATCAGCGTCTTGGCGAGCAGCTGGTCGCGCTGGGCCTGCGGCAGCTTCGCGCCCGGGCCCTCGAAGACCTTGTCGCCCTGCCGGACGATCGGGCTCAGCCGCGCGGTGTCGGGCGAGACGGCGGTCCAGACGTCGCGGGTGAAGCCGGCGTCGAGCCCGACCTGGCTCTCGGTCTCGCCCTCGAAGAAGCGCGACACCGGCCCGAGCATCGGGCCGATCGACGGGAAGTAGGAGCGGTGCGTGTGGAGCGTCTCGAGCACCTTGCCGCCGCGGGAGACGCGCATGTCGGCGCCGAAGTCGATGCGCTCCAAACGCCCGTTGCCCGCGGCGACCAGCCGCGAGGTCGGGCGCACGTAGGTGACGGTGTAGTCGCCGACGCGCGCGCTCTGGCCGGCGGCGAGCTTGACGTCGCGCGCGTGCTGGAAGGTCGAGGAGGCGGCGATGCCGACGAACAGGATCGCCACGCCGGCGTGAACGAGGTAGCCGCCGTAGCGCCGGCGGTTGCGCTGCACGAGCGTGGTCAGCGCGCGCGGGACCGAGCCGCCGCTCATCGCCCGCCGCGCCCGCACGCCGCGCCACAGCTCCTGCCCGACCCCGGCGAGCACGAAGGCGCCGAGCGCGAACATCGCCAGGGCGGTGGCCGAGCGCCCGACCAGCGCGGCGACGGCGACCAGCACGACGGCGGCGACCGCGGCGGGCACGAGCAGGTTGCGCCGGAAGTTCGCGAACGTCGCGCGCCGCCAGGCGATCAGCGGCCCGACGCCCGACAGCAGCACCAGGACGAGCGCCAGCGGGACGGTGTAGCGGTCGAACCATGGCGGCCCGACGGACGACTCGTTGCCGCTGACGGCCTTGGAGATCAGTGGGAAGAACGTGCCCCAGAACACGACGAAGCACATCGCCACGAGCACGAGGTTGTTGCCGAGGAACGCGGCCTCGCGCGAGAACAGCGAGTCGAGCCGGTGCTCCGTGCGCAGCTCGCGCGAGCGCGACACGACGAGCGCGATCGAGCCGCCGATCATCGCGATCAGCAGGATCAGGAACGGGATCCCGAGCGTCGACGCGCCGAAGGCGTGGATCGACTGCAGGATCCCCGAGCGCACGAGGAAGGTGCCGAGGATCGCCAGCACTCCCGTGGCCAGGACGAGCGAGACGTTCCAGACCTTCAACATCCCGCGCTTCTCCTGGATCATCACCGAGTGCAGGAACGCGGTGCCGGTCAGCCACGGCATCAGCGACGCGTTCTCGACGGGGTCCCATGCCCAATAGCCGCCCCAGCCCAGCTCCTGGTAGGACCAGCGGGCGCCGAGCACGATCCCGACCCCCAGGCACAGCCACGCGGCGAGCGCGAACGGCCGCGTCGAGCGGATCCAGTCCACGTTGAGCTGCCGCGTGAGCAGGGCGCCGACCGCGAACGCGAACGGCACCGTGAAGAGCGTGTACCCCGAATAGAGCATCGGGGGGTGGATCATCATGCTCGGGTGGCGCAGCAGCGGGTTCAGGCCGACGCCCTCCGTCGGCACGATGCCGGTCAGCGTCTGGAACGGCGACTCCATGAACACGAGCAGCCCGGCGAAGAACGTGCCGAAGCCGAGCAGCACGGCGGTCGCGTAGGGCGCCACCTCGCGCAGGCGGTCCTTGGAGAAGTGCAGGACGAGGCTCGACCAGAAGCTCAGCAGCAGCAGCCACAGCAGCAGCGAGCCCTCCTGCGAGGACCACGGCGCGGCGAGCCGGTAGAAGGTGGGCGTCGTCGTCGACGAGTGCGCGTAGACGAGGTCGAAGGAGAAGTCCGAGCGCAGGAACGCGGCCTCGAGGATCGCGAAGGCCACCAGCACCGTGCCGAAGAGCGCGTAGACCGAGCGCCGCCCGGACGCGACCCAGTCACGCCGGCGGCTGCGACCCCCGTAGATCGACGCGCCCGCGCCGTAGAGGCACGTGACGAACGCGAGGATCAGACACGCCTTGCCCGCGACGAGCACGTCAGGTCTGGCTCTTCGGCTTCGCGGCCGAGAACTTCGAAGGGCACTTCGTGACCAGCGTGTCCTTCTCGCCCACGAACACGCCGCCCTGCATGCGCACGTTGACGATCACCTCGCGACCCCCGCGGAACGGATCGGGCAGCTCGCCGTCGTAGCGGACGGGGACCGACGCCTTTCCGGTGCGGTCACGCACCCAGAAGTCGGTGACCGTGCCGTTGCGGGTGTATCCCGGGACGACCTTGCCGGTGAGCTGGTAGCTCTGGCCGGCGCTCGCCGACGCGAGCAGCTGGCTGGGCGTACGTGTCTCGCTCGCCGAGCCGAAGCTCGTCCAGACGAGCGCGCCGGCGAGCAGCACGGCGGCGGTGAGTGCGACCACGAGGCGGACGCGACGCTTGCGGCTCGGATCCATCGGGGAGGCATTATGCCGCGCCGGCCGCGCGACATCGCGCCGTCTCATCCTGCAGTTCTGTCAGACCGCAATGCGTATCCGCACATAAAGGTTCTCAACGAGATGCCGAGAAACCTTCCGGGTACTTCCGCGTTACTCGATTTGAGAATGGCACCGTCAACCACCAGCACGCTTCCGTCCCGCACCGGCCAGTCGCGCAGCCGCGGCCCACGCGCGTCGGTCCTGCACTCCCAGGCGCGCGCCAAGCGCTCGGGCGGTCCCGAGGATCGGGCGCTCTACCGCTGCGGCTGCGGACACGCGTTCCGCGCGTCGGTCTCCACGACCGTCGGCTGTCCGCGTTGCGGCACCACCCAGGCCTGGTGAGCCGCGGGGCCACGGCTCCGCGGTCGCTCGGCGCAGGCGCCCCTAGACCATCAGCCCAGGGCGGCTTCGAACGCGTCGTAGGCGCGCTGGGAGAACAGCCAGAAGCGCGCCTCGAGCACCTCCGGGTGCGCCTCCATCGCCGCGCGCACGGACGCGATCGCCACCGCCGCGGCCTGATCGAGCGGATACCCGTAGACCCCGGCCGAGATGGCGGGGAAGGCGACGCGCTGGTCGCCGTGCTCGGCAGCGAGCTCCACGGCGCGGCGGTAGGCGGCGGCCAGGAGCTCCGGCTCACCCTCGGTGCCGCCGCGCCAGACGGGTCCGACGGCGTGGATCACATGGCGGACGGGGAGCCTGCCCGCGCCCGTCAGCTTCGCGTCGCCGGTGTCGCAGCCGCCGAGCCCGCGGCATTGCTCGAGCAACTGTGGACCGGCCGCGCGGTGGATCGCCCCATCCACCCCGCCGCCGCCGAGCAGGCTCGAGTTGGCCGCGTTGACGATCGCGTCGGCGTCCGCGTCGGTCGTGATGTCGCCGAGGTGGAGGGTGATCGCGGGCACGGCGAGAGAGCGGCAGACCGGGTTCGAACCGGCGACCTCAACCTTGGGAGGGTTGCGCTCTACCAACTGAGCTACTGCCGCGCGCGATCGGAAGGCTATCGCAGCTCACCAAGCCGGCGGGCGCGGCACTACCCTTGGACTCGTGCGCCCCCGGTACTACTGGCCCGTGACGCTCGCCGCCGCTGCGCTGATCGGCCTGCTCGCCTACGGCCTCGTCGCCAAGGGGTCCGACACCTCGATCGATCAGGCGATCGCCGACGGCCGCAGCGTCGCCGCACCCGTCGCGACGCTGCCGCGCCTCAACGGGACCGGCAGCGGCTCGCTCGCCCAGTACCGCGGCAAGCCCGTGCTGCTCAACGCGTGGGCGTCGTGGTGCCCGCCGTGCAAGGGCGAGATGCCGCTGCTGGAGCGCACGCACAAGCGGATCGCCGCCGCGGGCGGGACCGTCCTCGGCATCGACGTGCAGGACGACCGCACGAGCGCGCTGCGGTTCCTGCGCGCCAAGGACGTGACGTTCCCGAGCCTGCGCGACCGCGACCGACGCTACGTCCAGACGCTCGGCGTGACGGGCTATCCCGAGTCGTTCCTGATCGACCGCCGGGGACGGATCGTCGCCGTCAACCGCGGCCCGCTCACCCAGCACTGGATCGACGCCAACCTCCCGAAGGTGCTGGGGACGCGTTCGTGACCGGCAGGCTGGCTGCCGTACTGGCCGCGCTCGCACTGCTCGGGATGCCGTCCTTCGCGCTGGCGGCGACGCCGCGGACCTCGCTGCCCGACATCGAGGACGAGGTCATGTGCGTCGAGTGCGGCACGCCGCTCGAGGTCTCGCAGTCACCCGTCGCCAACCAGGAGCGGGCGCTGATCCGGCGAGAGATCGTGCAGGGCAGGACGAAGCAGCAGATCAAGGACTCGCTCGTGGCGCAGTACGGTCCCGCCGTGCTCGCCGACCCGCCGGGCGGCGGCGTCAACACCGCCGTCTGGCTCGTCCCGGCGATCCTCGTCCCGCTCGCGGCGCTCGCTGCGGCTCTCGCCGCACGCCGCTGGCGCCGCCAGGGCGCCGGCGGTGCGCCCGTCGCGGCGCCGGAGCCGGAGGCGCTGGATCCCACGCAAGCCCGCAGGCTGGACGCCGAGCTGGCCGCGTTCGACTCGTGAGCGGCGGCGTCGACACCACCGTCCTCGCGGCGTTCGCAGTCGGCTTCATCTCGTTCATCTCCCCCTGCGTGCTCCCACTCGTCCCGGGCTACCTGTCCGCCGTGTCGGGGGTCTCGCTTGCCGAGATCCAGCAGGGCGAGAAGCGGCTCTCGCGCGTGCTGCTGCCCGCGATCGTGTTCTGCCTCGCGTTCACCGTGGTGTTCGTCGCGCTCGGGATGACGGCGACGGGGATCGGCACGGCGCTGCGTGACTCGCGCGGGACGCTCGACACGATCGCCGGCGCCGTGATCGTCGCGCTCGGCGTCTTCTTCCTGCTGACGCCGTTCGTCGACAAGCTCAACCGCGAGTGGCGCCCCGAGGCGCTGATCAGCCGCGCGGGCTCGGGCGGCCCGCTCGTGGCCGGCGCGGCCTTCGCGTTCGCGTGGACGCCGTGCGTCGGACCGACGCTCGGGTCGATCCTCACCGCCGCCTCGGTGCAGGGCACCGTCGCCAAGGGCGCGATCCTGCTGCTCTTCTACTCGGCCGGGCTCGCCGTGCCGTTCCTGCTCACCGCCGTCGCGTTCACGCGCATGACCACGGGCTTCCGCTGGCTGCGCGCGCACTACGCGGTGATCACCGCGCTGTCCGGCCTCGTGCTGATCGGCATGGGTCTGCTGCTGCTCACGGGCGAATTGACGCAGCTCAACCTCGAGGCGCAGGACGCGCTCGACTCGCTTGGCCTGAACGTCTTCAAGAACCTCTAGAAACCGAGCTCCATGAAGACGTCGGCGGGCGAGTAGGGCAGCCGCCCGAGCCCTGGCTACATCGAGTCCGGGGCCTCGATCCCGAGCAGGTCGAGGCCCCGGGCGAGCACGCCGCGGGTGGCATCGATGACCGCGAGGCGGAACGGCTCCTCGGGCACGCCGAGCACGCGGCAGTCGCGATAGAAGGCCGCGAAGTCCTGGGCCAGCTCCAGCAGATAGGCGGCGATCCGGTGCGGCGCGCGCCGGTCGGCCGCCTCGGCGACCTCGATCGGGAAGGCGAGCAGCCGCTTGATCAGCTCGCGCTCGGACGGATGCAGCGCGGCGGTGGCCTCGGGCGTGCGGGGACGGCCGGCCGCCTCGCGCAGGATCGAGCAGATGCGTGCGTGCGCGTAGCGCACGTAGTGGACCGGGTTCTCGCGCGACTCGTCGCGTGCGGCGTCGAGGTCGAGGTCGATCGTCGTGTCGTGCGAGCGGGCGAGCAGGTACCAGCGCGCGACGTCGACGCCGATCTCGCCGACGAGGTCGTCGAGCGTGACGAACTCGCCCGCGCGCTTGGACATCGACGACCGCTCGCCGCGCTCGACGAGGTGGACGAACTGCATGATCAACAGCTCGAGCCGGTCGGGATCGCCGCCGAGCGCCGCGAACGCCGCCTTCATGCGTTGGACGTAGCCGTGGTGGTCGGCGCCCCAGACGTCGATCATCCGGTCGAAGCCGCGCTCGCGCTTCTCCTGGTGGTAGGCGATGTCGGAGGCGAAGTAGGTGTGCTGGCCCGACGAGCGCTCGATCACACGATCCTTGTCGTCGCCGAAGCGCGTGGTGCGCGCCCACAGCGCGCCCTCCGAGCGGTAGGAGTTGCCCTGCTCCTCGAGCCGCGCGAAGCCGTGCCCGACCAGCGACGGCTCCTCCCCGCGCGGCTCGTGCAGCGTGCGCTCGGAGAACCAGGAGTCCATCTCCACGCGGAACGCCGCCAGCGACGCCCGCGTGCGCTCGAGCATCAGCTCGATGCCGGCGCGCGCGACGCGCTCGACGGGGGCGGTCGCGGCGTCGGGGATCGCGTCGGCGATCTCCTGGATGTAGTCGCCCTTGTAGCCGCCCTCGGGCACGGCCTCGCCGCGCGCGCGCGCCTGGATCGACTCGCCGAAGCGCAGCACCTGGGTGCCGTAGTCGTTGACGTAGAACTCCCGCTCGACCCGGTGACCGCGGAACGCGAGCATGCGCGCGAGCGCGTCGCCGTAGGCCGCGTTGCGGGCATGGCCGACGTGCATCGGACCCGTCGGGTTCGCGGAGACGAACTCGACCAGGACCCGTTCGCATGGCTCGGCGCCGCCCCTGCCGTAGTCCTCGCCCGCCTCGAGCACGTGCGCCGCGGCCGCGACGTACCAGGCGTCGGAGAGGAAGACGTTGAGGAAGCCCGGCCCGGCGACCTCGACGCGGTCGACGCTCTCGCCGAGCCGGTCCGCGAGCGCCGAGCCGAGGCGCTCGGCGATCTCGCGCGGCGGCGCCTTCAGCGCGGGGGCGAGCAGCATCGCCGCGTTCGTGGAGTAGTCGCCGAAGCCGGCCCGCTTCGGGCGCTCGAGGGTCGGCTGCACCCCCGAGCCCGGAGTCCCGTTGCGCAGATCGACGGCGGCCGCCTCGACGGCCGCCCTCAGGTCGTCGAGAGGCGTCGTGCTCACCTCAGTGATGGTAGGGCTCGCCGCCGAGGATCTTGTGCGCGCGGAACAGCTGCTCGAGCAGGACGACGCGGGCGAGCAGATGCGGCAGCGTCATCGGACCGAGCGAGATCGCCTCGTCGCGGCGCGCGATCCCCGTACCGAACGGGCCGCCGATGATGAAGCAGACGTCGCGGCCGGCCTGACGGCGACCCTCGACCCACCGGGCGAACGCCTCCGAGGAGCGCTCGCGGCCGCCCGCGTCGAGCAGGCAGACCCAAGCGCGCGCGGGGATCCGGCGCTCGAGCTGCTCGTCCTCGCGCACCTCGACGACCTCCACGCGCGCCTGCTTGGCCAGCAGCCGCTCGTAGTGGGCGAGGTCGTCGACGTACGGCGGCCGGGCGCGCCCGACCGCCAGCACGGTCCACTTCACGCGCCGCGTCCCGCCGCCAGCGCGAGCCCGATCCGCTCCATCGTCGAGGGGTGGCTGGACAGCAGCCGCTCCCAGGCCGGCGGATGCGGGTCCATCACGTTCTTGAGCGTCACGCGGCGCTCGAAGGCGATCAGGGTCTCCGGATCGCCGGTCAACTCGAGCGCGAAGGCGTCGGCGCGCACCTCGATGGCGCGCGAGAGCTGCGAGCCGATCGCCGAGACCAGGGGGCCGAGCAGCGCCCCGGAGAGCGCCAGCCCGGGCAGGGCCGCCGGCCCGTGCGCCGCACCGGCGGGCGCCAGCCGCTCGCCCACGATCGCCACCGCGAGCAGCCCGGCCGGCGCGATTGCGGCCAGCAGGCCGAACCCGCGCGCGACGTCGCGGAAGCGCACGTGGCCGAGCTCGTGGGCGACGACGAGGTTGACCTCGGCGCCCGGGAAGTCGCGCAGCAACGTATCGAAGAGCACGACCCGCTTGGTCGGGCCCAGGCCGGTCACATACGCGTTGACGGCGGTGGTGCGACGCGAGGCGTCGACCTCGTAGACCTCCCCCACCCGCACGCCGGCGCGCTCGGCGAGCGCGAGCACGTCGCGCCGCACCGGGCCTTCGGCCAGCGGCTCGAAGCGGTTGAAGATCGGGTCCAGCAGCAGCGGTGCGAGCGTCGTCGTCAGCGCGCCGAAGGCGACGGCCGCGCCCGCTCCGGGCAGCCACCAGCCGCGACCGAAGCGGCGCAGGCCGGCTACGCCGAGCGCGCCGGCGCCCGCGGCGAGCGCCGACTCGATCGCCAGGCCCTTGACGACGTCGCCGCCCCAGCCGCGCCAGCCCTGGGTGATCAGGCCCACGCGCCGCGCACGCTCGCGGCTCGCCGCGCGCAGCGGCAGGTCGAGCGCCGAGAGTCCCGCAGCCAGCCCGACGGCGGCGGCGGCACCGGTGCGCACCGGCGCCCCCGCCGCGAGCAGCACGGCCGGCGGCCGGCGCACGAGCACGCCGAGCGCAGTCAGCTGGATCGCGCTGCGCATCCACCCGAGCCGCCGCTGCCCGGCGCGGAAGCGGCGGGCGCGATCGAGCTCGGGCTCGCTGAAGTACGCGCGCGCGGCCACGTCGACCGCCTCGGGCCGCTCGCGCGGACGGAGCCGCAGGACCGCGCCCTCGCACACGGCGATCAGGCCCAGCAGCGCGAGTGGAGTGCTCAGCCGTGGATTGCGCCAAGCTGGCGGAGCGGTGACGAGCGCTCTGCGCGAGGCAGTCGGGAGGCGCAGCAGCGGAGGCACCGAATAGACGATACGCCCGCATGCGCGTCGCCATCTGCTCCGACATCCACGGCAACCGCCACGGCTTCGAGGCCGTCATCGCCGCCGCCGAGGAGGCCGGCGCCGATCAGCTGTGGTGCCTGGGCGTTCTGGTGGGTTACGGCGCCGAGCCGGACGCGTGCGTCGAGCTGGCGGTGCGGCACTGCGCGATCTGCCTGGCAGGCAACCACGACCTCGCCGTCGTCGAGGTCCTCTCACTCGACGAGTTCTCGCGCGGCGCCGAGCTCGCGGCGCGCTGGACGCGCGAGGTGATCCGCCCCGAGACGCGCGAGTTCCTGCTCTCCCTGAAGCCGCAGGCCTCGGTCAACGGGGCGCTCGGGCTCTTCCACGCGTCGCCGCGCGATCCGATCTGGGAGTACGTGCTCTCGGACCTCGCCGCTGAGCTGTGCCTGGACGTCTCCGAGTTCCGGATCAACTTCATCGGCCACTCGCACGTCGCGCTCTCCTTCACCCGGCCCGACGGCGAGCCGGCCCAGGGCACCACCCGCAAGGCCGGTGAGGAGGCCGAGCTGCACACCGGCGAGTGGCTGATCAACCCCGGATCCTCCGGACAGCCGCGTGACGGCGATCCGCGCGCCGCCTGGCTTCTGCTCGACACGGACCGCGGGACGGCGGGCTGGCAGCGAACCGAGTACGACATCGCGGGCGCGCAGGCCGCGATCCGTGCCGCGCGGCTGCCGGATTCGCTGGCGGAACGGCTGCAATACGGCCAGTGAGGGAGGGGCCGGCCGCTAGCCTGCGGAGGTCAATGTCGCGCCCCCGCGTCTCACTCGTCGCGCTTGCGCTCGCCCTCGTCGTGGCGGGCTGCGGCGCCTCGAACCCCAAGCTGCTCGCCCAGAGCGACGCCGACAAGCTCACCGCCACGGTCGACGCGATCCAGCAGGCGTGCGACTCCGGCGACGCCGGCGCGGTCCGCAACCGCACACAGCAGGCGCGCGATCAGATCAACGGCCTCCCGCGCAAGGTCGACAAGCGGCTCAAGCAGAACCTGAACGAGTGGGTCGACCTGATCGACAAGCGCGCCGGACGCGACTGCGGCGGCACGCAGGCGACCCCGACCCCGACCCCCACGCCGACCCCGACGGAGACCCCGACGCCGACGGAGACGCCGACGCCGACGCCGACCGAGACGCCGACGCCGACCCCCACCCCGACGCCGACGCCATCGCCGACCGCGACCGCCACGCCAACGCCGAACACCGGCGGCGGCACCCAGGCGCCGGGCAACGGCAACGGGAACTCGGGCGGCAGCCAGGGGCCCGGCACGGTCATCCCTCCTCCGCCGGGGACGCCATGACGACCGACCAGCTCTTCGCCGACCGCTACCGGCTCGACCGCCGCCTCGGCGTCGGCGGCATGTCGACCGTGCGGCTCGCCTTCGACACGCGGCTCGAGCGCAACGTGGCGGTCAAGCTGCTCGCTGAGCACCTCGCCGAGGATCCGAGCTTCGTCTCCCGCTTCCGCCGCGAGGCGCTCTCCGCCGCTCGCCTGGTGCATCCGAACATCGTCCAGGTCTTCGACTTCGGGTCCGACCGGGACTCGGGTCGCCAGTTCATCGTCATGGAGTACGTCGACGGGCAGTCGTGCGCCGAGATCCTGCGCGACCGCGGGCACCTCGAGCCCGCGGAGGCCGTCGACATCCTGGCCCAGTCGTGCCGCGGCCTCGACTACGCTCACCGCAACGGCGTGGTCCACCGCGACGTCAAGCCCGGCAACCTGCTGCTGTCCGACGACGGGATGATCAAGCTCGCGGACTTCGGCATCGCGAAGGCGGCCGAGCAGTCCGACATCACCAAGGTCGGCTCGGTGCTGGGGACGGCCGCCTACCTGTCGCCCGAGCAGGCCCGCGGCGAGCCGGCGGGCCCGCCGTCGGACCTGTACGCGCTCGGCGTGGTCGCCTACCAGCTGATGGCCGGACGGCTGCCCTACCAGGCCACCTCGCTGACCGAGCTGGCGCGGCAGCAGTCGACGCCCCCGCCGCGGATCGACGACCTCGTCGACGACGTGCCGCCGGCGCTCGCCGCGGCCGTCCAGCGCGCGCTCGCCGGCGATCCGGACCAGCGCTACGCGGATGCGGGAGCCATGGAGCAGGCGCTGCGCGAGGGCCTGTCCGGCCGCGGGCCGACGAGCGTCACCGAGACGGCCTGGCTCGACCCCGACGACTCGACGGACGCGACGCAAGCGCTCTCGCGCACGAGCGCGACCTCGGCGCTGCCGCCCCGCCGGCGCCGGCTCGAGCCGATCGACGAACCGGCGCCGGCTCCCATGCCCGTCGCGCCCCCGCGGGCCGCCCGCTCGCGGGCCCGGTCGGCCCCGCCCCCGCGTGAGGTGACCCGCGGCGGCGGTCCGGGCAAGTGGATCGCGCTGCTGCTCGTGATCGCGCTGATCGTCGCCGGCGTCGCGGCCTACCAGGCGGTCGGCGGCGCGGGCAAGCAGGCCGTCCAGCTGCGCCAGCAGGTCCAGGGCAAGGCGAACGACGCGATCAACCAGCTGCGCGGCCTGATC
This sequence comes from Solirubrobacteraceae bacterium, assembly GCA_034664425.1. GTDB lineage: Bacteria > Actinomycetota > Thermoleophilia > Solirubrobacterales > Solirubrobacteraceae > DATBDM01. The sequence goes on along the minus strand of JAXDHR010000157.1, from coordinate 15,510 downwards.
AACGACAACACGCAGTGATGGCGGCGCTGCGGCTCCCCCCGGACGTCGCAGCCTGGGCCGGCTTCGCGGCCGCGCTCGTCAACACCCGGCCACGTCCGGCCGACCCGCCGGAGAAGCTGCGGGGACGCGCGGACCTCCAGGCGCTGCTCGACGCCGCGCCCGAGCCGGCGCCGCGTGCGGTGGCGGATGCCGACGTCGAGGCGGCGCGCGCGCTGCGCGCCGAGCTGATCGGCGCGTTCCGCGCGAGCGACCCCGCCGAGGCGGCCGCCGCGCTCAACCCGTTGCTCGCGCGCTGGGCGTTGCGACCGGCCGCGGACGGGAGCTGGGAGCTCGGCCCGATTCGCGACACCGACCTGCGCGATTGGCTGGCGGCCAACAGCGCCCGCGGGCTGGCCGAGCTGGTCGCGGCCTACGGCATCGAGCGGCTGCACGAGTGCTCGGCCGATGACTGCCAGGCCGTGCTCGTCGACGTGTCGCGCAACGGCGCGCGCCGCTTCTGCTCGCGCACCTGCGCCTCGCGCATCAACGTTCGCAGGCATCGGCATCCCGTCTGATGGGTAAGCATCCATCTAATGATGGGTGCTTACTACCGCCGTTACCTGATCACCGCGACCGTCACCCGCCTCGGCGACTCGATGTGGCTCGGGGTCGTCCTGGTCGTGCTCGCCCGGACGCATGACGCGGTTCTCGCGGGAGCGACGCTGGCCGCCGCGACGCTACCGACGCTCATCTCCGCCCCGCTGCTCGGCGCCTGGCTCGACCGCAGCTCGCACCGGCGCGCCGCACTCGCGCTCAACCAGCTCATGCTCGCGACCTGCGTGCTCGGGCTGCTCGCGCTCGCCGGCCGCGCCCCGGTGGTCGCCACGCTCGCCTGCGCGGCGCTGGCCGGACTCACCCAGCCGCTGGTCACGGGCGGGATGAGCTCGATGATCCCCGCGCTCGTCGCGCCCGAGCGCGTGCCGCGGGCGTGCGCGGCGGAGTCGGTCACCTACGACGTCGCCGAGGTCGCGGGCCCGGCGCTGGCCGGCGGCCTCGCCGCGGTGATCGCGCCGGCCGCCGCGCTCGTCGCGCAGGCCGCGGTGGCGCTTGCCGGGCTCGCGCTCGTCGCGGGCCTGCCCGCCATTCCCGCCGCAGCCGGCGCCGCCCCGGACCTGCGCAGCGCGCTGTCGGCCGGCCTGCGGGCGCTGGTCACGAGTCGCCCCCTGCGCTCGGCGACGCTCGTCTCCGTGCTCGTCGCCGGTGCGGGTGGGTTGCTCGCCGTCGCCGTCCCCGAGCTGGCGCGGCGGCTGACGGGGAACGCGTCGGCGGCCGGACTGCTGTTCGCGGTGATGGCGCTCGGCAGCATGGCCGGCGCCGCGCTGCTCCCGGTGACGCAGCGGCGCTGGCCGACGCATCGGATCGTGGTCGCCGCCGCGCTGGCGGAAGGGGTCGGCTGGGGCACGCTGGCCTTCGCCGGGCCGGGGCCGTTCGCCTACGGGCTGCTCGTGTTCGCCGGCGTGGCATCCGGGCTGGCCGTCGCCGCGGTGTTCGCCGTGCGGACCGAGCACGCCCCGGAGCGGGTGCGCGCGCAGGTCTTCACCAGCGCCGCGGGACTGAAGGTGGGCGCGAGCGCGATCGGCTCCGCCGCCTCCGGCGTGCTGGTCGCGGCCGGCGGGCTCGCCCTGCCGCTCGGCGCGGCGGCCGCGACGTGTGCGGTCGCCGTCGCCGCCGGCACGCTGGCGGCGGCGCCCGCGCGCGCATGACCTCGGAGGTAATCGACGCCACGACCTGTGCGAGCGAACGTGCCGGGCATGAGACCTCCAAGCCGCTGGGCGCCGCTGCCCGTCCTGCTCGCCGCGACGTTCCTCGTCGTCCTCGACGCCTTCGTCGTCAACGTCGCGATGCCGTCGATCCAGCAGGATCTCGGGGCGGGAACCACCGTGCTGGAGTGGATCGTCGCGGGCTACGGCCTCGCCTCCGCGGTACTGCTGATCCCTGCCAGCCGCATCGGCGACCGCATCGGGCGTCGCCGCGTGTTCAGCGCGGGCGTCGCGCTGTTCACGCTCAGCTCCGCCGCGTGCGGGCTTGCCCCGAGCTCCGGCGCGCTCGTCGCCGCCCGCTTGGCCCAGGGCATCGCCGCCGCGCTGATGACGCCCAACGCGCTCTCGCTGATCGGCGCGAGCTACGAGGGCGCCGACCGCGGGCGCGCGCTCAGCGCCTACGGCACGGTGATGGGCGTCGCCGCAGCCTCCGGCCAGCTGATCGGCGGCGCGCTCGTCCAGGCCGACCTCGCGGGCGTCGGCTGGCGCGCATGCTTCCTCATCAACCTGCCCGTCGGCGTGGCAGCGCTCGCCGCGGCCCCGCGGACGGTGCCCGAGTCGCGGCGCGCCGGCGCGCTGAGCCTCGATCCGGTCGGCACGCTGCTCGTCTGCGCCGGGCTGACGCTCGCGGTACTGCCGTTGATCGAGGGGCGCGCGCTCGGCTGGCCGGCGTGGACGATCGCCGCGCTCGCCCTCTCGCCGCACGTGATCGGCGCCTTCACCGCGCACCAGCGCGCCCTGGCGCGCCACGGCGGCGCACCGCTGTTGGACCCGGCGCTGCTGCACCGCCGGACCTTCGCCGCGGGCCTGGCGGTGCAGGCGCTGCTGTGGTGCGGCCAGGCGTCGTTCTTCCTCGTCTTCGCGCTCTACCTGCAGCTCGGCCGCGGCCTGGACGCGATGCAGTCGGGCCTCGTGTTCACCGTGCTCGCGGTCGCCTACGTCGTCGCATCGGCCCGCGCGCAGGCGCTGGCCCACCACGGACGCCGGCTCATCACCGCGGGTGCGCTGACCCTCGCGGCCGGGCACGCGATCCTGCTCGACGCCGTCCTCGGAGGCGGCGCGCTGGTCACGCTCGTGCCCGGCATGATCCTGGTCGGCGCGGGCATGGGCCTGCTGATCGCCCCGGTCGCGGCCACCGTGATGGCCGGTGTCCCGGCCGAGCTCGCGGGATCGGCGTCCGGTGCGCTGAGCACGGTGCAGAACGTCGGCAACGCGATCGGCGTCGGCCTGGTCGGGGCGCTGTACTTCGGCGCGCTCGGCGGCGGGGCGGCGCACGCGTTCGCGGTCAGCCTCGCCGCGCTCGCCGGGCTGCTGCTGGCCGTTGCGGCGCTCGCCCGCGCGCTCCCCGCCGTAGTAGCGTCGCCACGATGAGCGAGCTGCGCGTTGGTCCCGTGCTCCGCGATTGGCGGCGGCGCCGGCGCCTGAGCCAGCTCGACCTTGCCCTGGAGGCCGGGATCTCGGCGCGTCACCTCTCGTTCGTGGAGACGGGCCGGGCGCGTCCGAGCGCGGAGATGGTCCTGCGGCTCGCCGAGCACCTCGCCGTGCCGCTGCGCTCGCGCAACGAAATGCTGCTGCTCGCCGGGCACGCGCCCGTCTACGCCCAGCAGGAGCTCGGGGCGCCGGAGATGCGGCCGGTACGCGAGGTGCTCGAGGCCATCCTCGCCGGCCATGCACCCAATCCGGCCGTGGTCGTCGACCGCCATTGGGAGCTGCTCGCGGGCAACGCGGGCGTGTCGCTGATGACCGCCGGCGCGGCTGAGCACCTGCTCGAGCCGCCGGTCAACGTCCTTCGCCTCGCCCTCGCGCCCGACGGCCTCGCACCGCGGATCGTCAACCTCGGCCAGTGGCGCGCCCACCTGCTCGACCGGCTCGGCCGCCAGGCGGTCGTCTCCGGCGACCCGGCGCTCGCCGCCTTGCACGAGGAGCTCGCGGCCTACCCCGGCGCGCCGCCGGGTCCGGCGCCCGACCAGGAGCTCGCCGTGCCGCTGCGGCTGCGCACCGGCGCCGGCGAGCTGGCGTTCCTGAGCACGGTGACGGCATTCGGCACGGCGACCGAGGTGACGCTCTCCGAGCTGGCGATCGAGACGTTCTTCCCGGCCGACGCCGCGACCGCCGTCGCGGTCCGTCAGCACGCCGAGGCGCTCGGCGCGCCGCGCTGAGGGCCGGGCGCCGACGGGCGGTGGGCCTCTTGACGTCGGATATGCACGTCGAGCGGCCAATCGACCGGGCGCGTGGCAAGTTGCCGTCGTATACGCACGGCAACCTGCCACACGCCAGCGCGCCGGGAGCCGCCTCGATGCGAGGTTCGTCCCGCCACAACCCCATCAGCGCGCCGCGGTGACGCCCATCTCCCACGGCGCGGCGCCGTCCCAGACGGCCTGCGAGGCTTCCGCCAGGCGGCCGGCGTCGATCGCGTCGCGCAGCGCTGCCATCAGCCGCTGCAGGTAGGCCAGGTTGTGGATCGTCAGCAGCCGCATCGCGGTCTGCTCGCGAGCGCGCAGCAGGTAGTGCACGTAGGCGCGGGTGTAGCCATGGGCGCAGGCGGGGCAGGGGCAGCCGTCCAGGATCGGCTCGTCGGCCTCGCGGAAGCGGCCCTTGGCGAGGTCCACGCGCCAGCGGGCCCCTGGGTCGGGCACCACCGCCATCCCGTGACGGCCGATGCGCGTCGGCATCGCGCAGTCGAACGTGTCGATGCCGAGCGCCACGCCGCGTACGAGGTCGTCGACGTCGCCGATGCCGAGCAGGTGACGCGGGCGCTCGGGCACGGCGGCCTCGAGCTCCTCGATCGTCCAGCGCACGACCTCGAACATCTGATCCTTGTCCTCGCCGAGCGTGCCGCCGATGGCGATCCCGTCCGTCGCCCGCGCGGCGACCTCCTGGGCGGAGGCGCGGCGCAGGTCCTCCTCCACGCCCCCCTGGACGATTCCATAGACGACCTGCGCCTGCGGCCCGTGCTGCGCGTGCCAGGCGAGGCAGCGGTCGAGCCAGCGGTGGGTGCGCTCGGTCGAGCGGGCGGTGTAGTCGCGGCCGCCGTGGAACGGCGTGCACTCGTCGAAGACGAGCGCGATGTCCGAGCCGAGCGCCGCCTGCACCTCCATCGAGGTCTCCGGCGCGAGGAACTTGTGCGCCCCGTCGAGGTAGGAGCGGAACGTCACGCCGCGCTCGGCGATCTCGACGATCGCGCCGGAGCGGTCCGCCGCCGGATGCGACGGTCTCGCGCGCCCCTTGATCTCGTCCGCGACGGCGCCGTGGCCCATCGAGAAGACCTGGAAGCCGCCGGAGTCGGTGATCACCGGCCGCTCCCAGCCCATCAAGCGGTGCAGTCCGCCGAGCCGGCGGATGAGCTCGTGGCCCGGCGTGAGGAAGAGGTGGAACGTATTGCCGAGCACCATGTCGAACCCGAGCTCGGCGGCCTCGCGGACCTCGAGCGTCTTGATGACGCCCTTCGTGGCGAGCGGGACGAACGCCGGCGTGCGGACCTCGCCGTGGGCGAGCGCCAGCGTGCCGGTGCGGGCGAAGGAGCCGGGGTCGCGGGTGCGGACGTGCAGGCAGGACACGGGAGCGCGCAGCCTAGACGGCCGCGCGCCCCCGGCCGCGGCCTACGCCGTGATCTCGGTGCGGTCGCCGCCGCCGATCGCGATGCGCTTCGGCTTGCGCTGCTCGGGCTTGGGGACGCTCACCTCGAGCACGCCCTTGTCGAAGCTGGCCGTGACGGCCTCGGGGTCGACGCCCTGGGGCAGGGTCAGCGAGCGCGAGAACGAGCCGAAGGCGCGCTCGACGCGGTAGGCGCCCTCCCGGCGGTTCTCGTGCTCGGCCTTGCGCTGGCCGGAGATCGTGAGCGTGGTGTCCTCGAGCTCGATCGAGACGTCCTCCTCAGTCATCCCCGGGAGATCCGCGCGCAGGACGAAGTGGTCGTCGGTCTCGAGCAGGTCCATCGCCGGCATCCACCGGCGCATAGGCTGGCCGCCGTTGCCGCCGCTCGCCGGAGCGTCGAAGACGGTGTTGAAGAGCCGGTTCATCTCGTTCTGGAGCGTGCTGAACTCGCGCAGTGGCTCCCAGCGGACGATGGTCATGGTCGCGTTCCTCCCTTCGGGGGTCGGCAGGACTTACTGATGCGACCAGTATGAGATCTCAGTCGGAACTTGTCAAGTAATTTCTCAGTCGTCGTGACTGAGATCTCGACCCGACGAGGCACCCGGCACGACGCGCTCCCACCAGCCCGCCATCTCGGCGAGCTCGTCCTGGGAGAAGTGACGCAGGAAGCGCTCGCGGACCCCGTCGAGGTGCGTGGGACGCGCGTGCGCCAGCAGCTCCTCCCCGGCCGGCGTGAGCACCGCGAAGCACCCGCGGCCGTCGGACGTGCAGGTGTCGCGCTCGAGCAGCCCCTCGCGCTCGAGGCGGTCGACGAGCCGGGTCATGCCCGAGCGGCTGAGCAGCACGCGGTCGGCCAGCTCGGCCATCCGGCGCTTCTTGCCCGGAGCCGACTGCAGCGTGATCAGTACTTCGTAGGAGCTCAGCGGCAGATCGTGCGCCTGGGCGAGCTCGGAGTCAAGGGCCTTGGCGAGCGCCGCGTGCACCCGCAGCAGACCGCGCCACGCGGCCAGCTCGGCGGGAGCGAGATCATCGCCCAGCGCCGCGGCGGACTGCTCGCCGGGCGCGAGCGGGCGCTCGAGCGGAGGATCCAGGGACGCCATCCGGCATAGCCTAGCGAGTCGATCGTTGCATGAGCAACATCACGGATCGACGTCGCCCTCGTAGAGCGCCAGCACCGCACCCTGCGGGTCGCGCACGACCGCGATGCGCCCGACGGTCACGTCCATCGGCCCCGCGATGATCGCACCGCCGGACTGCCGCACGTGCAGGACCGCGTCGTCCGCCGACCCGGTCGAGAAGTACACGAGCCAGGCGGCCGCCTCGCCATCCTGCAGCGGACGGATGCCGCCGTTGATGCCGGCGGCGGTGCGGATCGTCGCGTAGCCCGTGGCGTCGATCTCGCCCTCCCAGCCGAGCAGCTCGCGGTAGAAGGCGAGCGCGGCGGCGACGTCGGGCGTGGCGAGCTCGTTCCAGACCATGCAACCCGTCTCGTTGACCCGACCCGCGCCCACGTGGCGCCCCGGCTGCCACAGGTGCACGTGCGCCCCGCCCGGATCGCGCAGGACCGCCATGCGACCCGAGTCCATGACGTCGAAGGGTTCGGCGACCACCACGGCACCCAGCTCGGCCCCCCGCTGCGCGACCGCGCTCAGGTCGTCGACGCTGACGTAGGAGGACCAGTGCGCGGGCAGTTGCCCGCGCTCGTCGGCGCCCATCTCGTACAGCGCCGCGACGTCCCGGCCGTCCTTGCGGAACATCGTGTAGACGCCGTCGTCGCCGGCGGGCAGGTCCTCGGCGTCCCAACCGAACAGGGCGGTGTAGAACGTCTTGGCGTCGGGACCTTCCGTCGTGCCGAGATCGGCCCAGCAGAAGGTTCCCGCGGGGTAGGAGTCGCGCTCGCCCATGGCGGTGCAGCCTACTCGGGCAGGAGCGCGGGAACGGCCGCGAGGAACCCCAGCCCGATGGCCGCCAGCAGCGCCACGACGCCGATCGCGTGCGCCCACCCGGCGTCGGCGACGGTGAGGAAGCCGAAGCCGGCGACCACACAGGCGATCGCCACCCGGACCTCCAGGCGGTTCGACGAGGCCTCGAGCAGGCGGCGCGGTCCCGGCGCCGCGGTCTCCTCCCCGCCGGTGCCGAGCCGCCCGCCGAGCACGAGCCGGAACAGCAGCGCCAGCGACGGGAACAGGATCGCCCCACCGGCGATGATCGCCACGAGCGTCGCCACGAGCGTGTCGTGCGGCGCCGCCGCCTGCGCGACGGTCAGCCCCGGCAGGATCACGGGGTTCTGCGCCAGCGCCCAGCCGGCGACGATCGCCGCCACCGCCAGCGCCGACCCGTAGCGCGCGGCCTCGTGACGGCCGCGCCACAGCGCGAGCCCGGTGAGGACGCCCGCCGCTACGGAGACGATCAGCCCGACGAGGCCGGCGCCGCCGACGAGCGCGTCGAACAGCGGCCGCGCGTCCGAGCGAAGGACGACGAGCCCCCCGATCGCGAGGACGCCGGCGAGCGCGGCAGAGCCGAGTGCGCGGCGGCGGAACTCCACCGCGAGCTCGGGCTCGTCGCGGCGGACGGCGTCGGCCGCGAGGAAGACCGAGGCGAGGTACGCGGACGTGACGACGGAGAGCAGGCCGACGACCAGCGAGGTGGGGTTGATCCAGCTCGTGATCAGGTCGCCCTTCGCGTTGCCGACGGGCACGCGGCCCGACGCGATCCCGCCGATCGCGGCGCCGAGCGCGAAGGGCGTGAGGATCGAGGAGATCGCCGACACCATGTCGATCGCCTTGACCTGCGTCGGCGAGGAGGTCCCCGTGCGCAGTGCGTAGGCCGCGCCGCGCAGGATGATCCCCAGTCCCGCCGCGAACAGCGGCACGCACAGCGTGGAGGCGATCGAGCCCAGCGCGACCGGGAAGGCCGTCCACAGGACCGTGAGCACGAAGATCAGCCACACGTGGTTGGCCTCCCAGACGGGCGCCATCGACTCGTGCGCGTGCTCGCGAATCTCCTCGGCGCGCGGACCGCGGCCCGCGAGCACCTGCCAGACCGCCGCACCGAAGTCGGCGCCGCCGAGGACGACGTAGAGCACGAGCCCGACGAGGATGATCACCATCAGGATGCCGGCGAGCGACATGGCTCAGGTCGCCCGTGCCCCGGGCGAGGTGGGCGGCGCGTTCGACGCCGGATCCATCGGGGCGGCCGCGAGCCGCCGCAGGATCCAGACGACGCCGCAGGCCACGAGCAGGTAGATCGCGGCGAGCGTCCCGTAGCCGACCGGGATGCCGTCGGCCGCCGTCACCGCCTGCGACGTGCGCATCACCCGGTAGACGACCCACGGCTGGCGGCCGACCTCCGTGGTCACCCAGCCGCAGATCAGCGCCACGAGCGCGGCCGGGCCCGCCAGCGCGACGGCGCGGAAGAACCACGGCGACTCGGGCAGCCGTCGCTCGCGCACGCGCACGGCGATCACGACCACGCCGAGGAGGGCGAGCAGCGTGCCGATGCCGACCATGGTCTGAAACGCGTAGCGTACGACGTTGACCGGGGGCCGGTCCTGCGGTGGGACGGCGTCGAGCCCCTGGACGCGGGCGTTGGGGTCGTGGTAGGCCAGGAACGACAGCATCTTCGGGATCTCGATGCCGTACTTGACCTGGTCGTCGGTGTAGTAGCCGAGGATGTGGATGGGCGCGCCGCGCTGGGTGTGCGGAAGCCCCTCGAGCGCAGCCAGCTTCGTCGGCTGGTCCGCGGCCACCGAGCGCGCCGCCCAGTCGCCGACGAGGACCTGCACCGGGGAGACGAGCGCCGCGATGGTCAGGGGGATCGCGAGCGCGACGCGGTGGTACCGGTCCCAGCGGCCGCGCAGCCGCCCGATCGCGTACGCCGCCGCGACGAGGAAGCCGGTGACCATGTAGCCGGCCAGATACATGTGCACGAGCTCGTGCCAGAAGTGGGGGTTGCCGAACAGCGCCTCGACCGGGTGAACGTCGGTGGCCCGGCCGCCGCGGAGCCGGAAGCCCGTCGGGTGGTTCATCCAGCCGTTGACCGAGATGACCATGAACGAGCCGGTGACCCCGGCGATCACGACCGGGATGCCCGAGAGCAGGTGCGCGCGCGGCGAGAGCCGGTTCCATCCGTAGACGTAGATGCCGATGAAGATCGCCTCGAGGAAGAACGAGAAGCCCTCGATGGCGAACCCGAGGCCGAAGACGCTCCCGAACGTCGCGGTGAAGTTGGGCCACAGCAGGCCCATCTCGAAGGAGAGGACGGTTCCCGTGATGACGCCGACCGCGAACAGCGCCACCATCACCCGGGTCCAGCGGCGCGCCAGCGTGCGGTAGACCGGGTCCCCCGTGCGCACGTGCAGCCACTCGACGAACAGGACCATGGCGGGGAAGGCGATGCCGAAGCACACCAGCGGGATGTGCACGGCGAACGAGAGCGCCTGCATCTGCCGGGCCTGCAGCAGGTACTCCTGTTGCACGGGCCCGAGGGCCGTCGCGAGCAGCACGGTCCCAATTCTGCCCGTTCGAGCGCGGGACTAGCCGAGCAGTGAGCGCCCGGTCATCTCGGCGGGCGGCTCGATACCGAGCAGCGCGAGCGCCGTCGGCGCGACGTCGGCGAGGATGCCCTCGCCGTCGAGCGCCACGGCGTCGTCGCCAGGGCTGGTCACGACGAACGGCACGGGGTTGAGCGAGTGCGCCGTGTCCGGCGACCCGTCCTCCTCGAGCATCTCGTCGCAGTTGCCGTGGTCGGCCGTCACGAGGCACGCACCGCCGGTCGCGTGGACCGCCTCGACGACTCTGGCGAGGCACCCGTCGACCGTCTCGACGGCCTTGACCGCCGCCTCGATCACGCCGGTGTGGCCGACCATGTCCGGGTTGGCGAAGTTGATGATCGCGAACGCGAAGTCCTGCGCGCCCCAGTGCTTCACGAACGCGTCGGTGACCTCACGGGCGCTCATCTCGGGCTTGTGGTCGTAGGTGGGCACGTCGCGCGGTGAGGGCACGAGCTCGCGCACCTCGCCGGGGTACGGCTCCTCCTCGCCGCCGTTGAAGAAGTACGTCACGTGCGGGTACTTCTCGGTCTCGGCGACGTGCAGCTGGGCGAGCCCGCGCTCCGCGAGCAGCTTGGCGATGGTCATCGCCGGGCGATGTGGTGGGAAGGCGACAGGATGCTCCCAGTCGTCCTCGTAGCGCGTCATCGTGGCGTAGCGCTCGACCGGATCGCCGTCGCCGCGGTCGATCTCGCCGAACTCCGGATGGGCGAGCGCGAGCGTGATCTCGCGCATCCGGTCGGGGCGGAAGTTGAAGCCGATCACGGAGTCGCCGGCGCGGATCTGCGCCTCCTCGCCGACCGTCGTGGCGGCGATGAACTCGTCGGTCTCGTCGCGCTCGTAGGCCTGGCGGGCGGCGTCCTGCGCGGAGTCCGCGTGGTGCTCACCCGTACCGTGCACGAGCAGGTCGTAGGCCTTCTGGACCCGCTCCCAGCGCTTGTCGCGATCCATCGCGAAGTAGCGGCCGATCACCGACCCGACGCGTGCGTTGCCCGCCTCGCGGCACCAGCCCTCGACCGATTCGAGATAGCGCTCCCCGCCGTGCGGCGAGGTGTCGCGGCCGTCGGTGAACGCGTGGACGACGACGTCGGGGACGCCGCGCTCGGCCGCGATCTTGATCAGCGCGCGCAGATGCTCCTCGGAGGAGTGCACGCCGCCGTCGGAGACGAGCCCGATCAGATGCAGCCGCTCCGTGTCCTCCATCGCCGCGCGCAGCACCTCGTTCTCCGCCAGCGACCCGTCCCGCACCGCCTCGTCGATGCGCGCGAGGTCCTGCGGGACGATCGCGCCGGCGCCGAGGTTGAGGTGGCCGACCTCCGAGTTGCCCATCTGGCCGGCGGGTAGGCCGACCGCCTCGCCCTTGGCCGTCAGCGTCGTATGCGGGTGGCGCTGCCAGAGCTCGTCGAAGACCGGGGTGTCCGCGAGCGAGATCGCGTTGCCCTTGCCCGCCGGTGCGAGCCCCCAGCCGTCGAGGACGACGAGGCAGACGCCGGGGACCGCCATCAGGCGGCCCGCAGCCCGCGGGTGGTCTCGACGATCTCGGCGAACGGGCCCGGCTCGAGGCTCGCGCCGCCCACGAGCGCGCCGTCGACGTCGGGAAGCCCGAGCAGCTCGCCGGCGTTGTCGGGCTTCAGCGAGCCGCCGTAGAGCACGCGCACGGCCTGTCCGGCGCCCTTGTCGAAGCCCTCGACGAGGGCGCGTACGAATGCCACCGCGTCCTGCGCCTGATCTGCGGTCGCGACCAGCCCCGTGCCGATCGCCCAGATCGGCTCGTAGGCGATCACGACACGCGCCAGGGCATCGAGCGGCACCTTGTCGAGCGCCTCCTGGACCTGATGGCGCAGCTTGCGCTCGGTGTCGCCGCGCTCGCGCTCCTCCTCGCTCTCACCGACGCAGAGGATCGGTATCAGCCCGGATCCGAGCGCATGCGGGACCTTCTGCTGCAGCGCGCGGTCCGATTCGCCGAAGTACTGCCGCCGCTCGGAGTGACCGAGGATCACGCCGTGGACGCCGATCTCGACCAGCATCGGGGCCGACACCTCGCCGGTGAAGGCGCCGGAGTCCGCCTCGTGCATGTTCTGCGCATAGACCTGGACCGCCGATCCGCGCGCGGAGTCGACCATCGCCTGCAGCGCCGTGAACGCCGGGCAGACGGCGACCTCCACATCCTCGACGGCGCCGACCTGCGGGAGCAGCGCGCCGATGAACGCCTCCGCCTCGGCAACCGTCTTGTTCAGCTTCCAGTTGCCGGCGATCACGGGGGTGCGGCTCGGGTTCACGAGAGCGCCTCCACACCCGGAAGCGGCTTGCCCTCGACCAGCTCGAGCGACGCGCCGCCGCCCGTGGAGAGGTGGTCGATCCGGTCGGCGAGCCCGAACTGGGCGACCGCCGCCGCGGAGTCGCCGCCGCCGACGACGGTCGTCGCATCGGTAGCGGCGATCGCCTCGGCGACGGCACGCGTCCCGGCCTCGAACGGCTCGAGCTCGAACGCGCCCATCGGGCCGTTCCAGAACACGGTGCCGGCCTCGTGGATCAGCGTCGCGTAGGCCTCGGCGGTGCGGACGCCGACGTCCAGGCCCATCCAACCCTCGGGCACGTCGACGCCGGTCAGCGGGCGCACCTCGGTGTCGGCGGAGAACTCGCGGCCGGCGACGAGGTCATGGGGGAGCCGCAGCACGTCGCCGCCGCCGTCGAGCGCGCGCCGCGCCGGCTCGACGCCATCCGCCTCGCACAGCGACGCGCCGACCTCGTGGCCCTGCGCCTTGAAGAACGGGAAGCACATCGCGCCGCCGATCAGCACGTGGTCGGCCTGCTCGAGGAAGGCGTCGATCACGCCGATCTTGTCGGTCACCTTGGCGCCGCCGACGACGGCGACGAGCGGGCGCCGCGGGTCCTCGAGGATGCCGCGCAGCGTCGAGACCTCGCGCTCGAGCAGCCGGCCCGCGGCGCTCGGCAGCAGGTGCGCGACGGCCTCGGTCGAGGCGTGCGCGCGATGCGCGGCACCGAAGGCGTCGTTGACGTAGACGTCCGCCAGTGCGGCGTAGCGTTCGGCCAGCCGAGGGTCGTTCTTGGTCTCCCCCGGCTCGTAGCGGACGTTCTCGAGCATCACGACGTCGCCGTCGGGCACGTGGTCGAGATCGGGGGCCAGCGCCACCTCGACGCCGAGCAGCTCGCTCAGGCGCTCGGCCACCGGCTTCAGCGAGAACTCGGGCTCGCGGTCCTTGGGCCGGCCGAGGTGCGCGGCGAGCAGCAGCCGCGCGTGATCATCGCGCAGCTCCGCGAGCGTCGGCAGCGCCGCGCGGATGCGGGCGTCGTCGGTGATCGCGCCGTTGCCGTCCAGGGGGACGTTGAAGTCCACCCGGACCAGCACCCGCTTGCCGTCGACGTCCAGGTCGTCAAGCGTGCGCACGCACCAGCACCTTCTGCGCGAGCTCCACGCAGCGGTTCGAGTAGCCCCATTCGTTGTCGTACCAGGCGACGACCTTGACCAGCGTGCCGTCCATCACCGCGGTGAGCTGGGCGTCGAGGATCGACGAGAACGGCGAGCCCACGATGTCCGAGGACACGATCGGGTCCTCGGTGTAGCGCAGGATCCCCGTCAGCGCGCCCGTGTCGGCGTTGGACCTGAAGGCTTCGTTGAGCTCCTCGGCGGTCGTCTCGCGGCCGACGTCCGCGGTGAGGTCGACGACCGAGCCGGTCGGGACGGGCGCACGCACGGCGAAGCCGTTGAGCTTTCCCTGCAGCTCCGGGATCACGAGGCCGATCGCCTTCGCCGCCCCCGTGGAGGCGGGCACGAGGTTGATCGCCGCCGCGCGCGCTCGCCGCAGGTCCTTGTGCGGCGCGTCCTGAAGGCGCTGATCGGCCGTGTAGGCGTGGATCGTCGTCATCAGCGCGCGCTCGATGCCGACCGTCTCGTGCAGCACCTTCGCGACCGGCGCGAGGCAGTTGGTCGTGCAGCTGGCGTTGGAGATCACGTGGTGGTGGTCGGCGTCGTAGGCGTCGTCGAAGTTGACGCCGAGGGCCACGGTGACGTCCGGCTCGGTGGCCGGGGCGGAGATGATCACCTTCCGCGCGCCGGCGGAGAGGTGCTTGGCGGCGTCGTCGCGCTTCGTGAAGAAGCCGGTCGACTCGATCACCACGTCGACGCCGATGTCGCCCCACGGCAGGTTCGCCGGGTCGCGCTCGGCGAGCACCTTGACCTCACGTCCGTCGACCACGAGCGCGCCGTCGCCGACCTCCACCGTGCCCTTGAACGGCCCGTAGACCGAGTCGTACTTGAGCAGGTGGGCGAGCGTGTCGGCGTCCGTGATGTCGTTGACGGCGACGATCTCGATGTCGGCATCCGACTCGTGCGCGGCGCGGAAGACGTTGCGGCCGATGCGGCCGAAGCCGTTGATCCCGACGCGTACGGGCATCTGGGTACTCCCCTTCGTTTCAGGACATGTGTTGTCGCTGAGCCTACCCGGCGCGGCGCAGCGGCACCCTGTCGACGTCGCGGTGCACGACCTCCACGGCGAGCGATTCGCGATCGCGGAAGTGCGCCGCGAGATGCTCGGCGATGGCCACCGACCGATGGCGGCCGCCGGTGCAGCCGACGGCGACGACGAGGTGCGACTTGCCCTCGGCGAGGTACTGCGGCAGCAGGTACTCGAGCAGCGGCACCACGTGCGCGTAGAACTCCTCCAGGCGCCCGTCGCGGCCGACGTAGTCGACGATTCGCTGGTCGAAGCCCGTCAGCGGCCGCAGGTCCGGCTCCCAGTGCGGGTTGGGCAGGAAGCGCACGTCGAAGGCGAGGTCGGCATCGCGCGCGGGCCCGTGCTTGTGACCGAAGGACTGGAAGGTCACCGCGAGCCGCGTCGGCGACGCCGGCTCGAGCAGCTCGTCGGCGACCTTGCGCCGCAGCGAGGAGGCCGAGAGCCCGGACGTGTCGATCACGATGTCGCCGCGCTCGCGCACGGCGGCGAGCAGCTCCTGCTCGCGGCGGATCCCGTCGACGACCGAGCCTTGCGGCGCGAGCGGATGGCGCCGGCGCGTCTCCTTGTAGCGGTTGAGCAGGGTCTGCTCGTCGGCGGTGAGGAACACGACCCGGTGCGCGAGCCCGATCGCGTCGAGCTCGTCGATCACGCCGGCCAGCGCGGACAGGTACTCGCCGCCGCGCGAGTCCGAGACGACGGCCGCGCGCTCGACCTTCGAGCCCTCGTGCATGAACAGGTCGGCGAGCGAGCGGATCATCTCGGCGGGCAGGTTGTCGACGCAGAAGTAGCCCGCGTCCTCGAACACGTTCATGGCCAGCGACTTCCCGGCGCCGGAGAACCCGGAGATGACCACGAGGTCCTCGAGCTTGGAACGTCGGCGGCCGTTGCTGCCGGGCATCGGGCCGTCGCGCAAGCGCGCGCTGCTCAACCACTTCGGCTCGCCGGACGCCGTGCTCGGCGCCACGCGCGAGGAGCTCGAGCAGGCCCCGGGCGTCCCGCAGAAGGTCGCGCGCGACCTCTACGCCCACCTCAACAAGACCGGCCGATGAGGAGCAGCGAACGACGATGAGCGACGTCCGCCGCGCCACCCGCG
>JAXDHR010000156.1:0-35076 GCA_034664425.1 Solirubrobacteraceae bacterium | reverse complement strand
GCGTCCACTGACGAGTTCGAAGGCGCGCGGCGCGCGTCGGGCGAGGGGTACTCGCCACGGGCACTTGATCCTGCCGGTCAGGTCGGGCCGACCGATGGCTGGGGCGGTGAACCCCCCTGTTGGTCCGGGACGTCTTGTTCGCCGCCGAGGAGCCCGCTCGCCTTGTTGCGCGCGGGCGCGCCGAGGCCGATGCCGACGCTGGCTCCGACGACCAACAGCAGGACGCGCCTGCGCCGCTGCGCGCGTGCGCGCTTGTGCTCGGCTTCGCGTGCCGCTGCACCGGCGCGTCCCAGCGAGAGCACCGCATCGCGCAGTTTGCGCCGCAACGTCGTCTTCTTCGCCGCCTTGGTGGTTGGCGGGCGCCCGGCCGCCTGGCGGGTCGCCTGCCGGATCGCGTCGACTCCTCTCGCGAGGTTCTTGCGCACGTCCGCATCGTCGAGCGATTGCTGCAGGTATTCGACCCCTGTCGTTGCCCATCCTTGTGCTGCCATCGATGCTCCTCTCGATGTTGGTTCAGCCCGTTCTCAGCGTTCGACGTCGTCTGGGGTTCATGGATGCAGAAGCTATTGGGGCTCGGGTCGCTCTTCGCCGGGCCAGCTTCCGGTCGTGCGCGCGAAGCCGTGTCGGAGGCCGTGGTCGACGAAGCCACGGACGACGCGGACGATGGCCCCTTCGAGCAGCAGAGCGGCCACGAGCTTGCCGTAGTCGATCTCGCGATGCTTGGGGTTGGGGGCATCCTCGTCGTCGATCACCCCCCAGATCGCGTCGAACAGCTTCCTGGCCAGGATGCCTGCGCCCAGGCCGATTCCGATGCTGATCGGTGTGAAGATCGCCTTCAAAGCCTCATCCCCCTACTCCTCTCTGCTTGACGCGTGACAGCTGCGCCCGCTCGACCGGTCCGTTCAGCGGCCGGCTCGTCGGCCGAGCAGGAACCCCACCAGCAACGCCCCGCCAACCGCGATGGGCATGGGGTTGTCCTGTGCCTTTCCCTTGATCTGCTGCGCCCCGGCGCTGACCGAGTCCGGACTGTTGCTCCTGGTCTTCGTGAGAAGCTCGTCCTTCCTGGCCTGCGCGGTCTGCTTGAGCTCGTTGACCTTTCCACGAGCCTGCCCCTTGATGTCGGCTTTCTGGCCGACGGCGGCGACCGTGTCGCCGAGTTGCTCGCGGGTGGCCTCGATCTCCGCCTGGATCTGCTCCGGGCTGCGTTCGCCGCGGGTCACGTCCGGCTCTGCTTGGCGCGGCTCTTCGTCCATTCGACATCCTCCTTCGTGCTGTCGATCGCGCGCTCGGGCACAGGCGGAGAGGCCTGCTGCACCTTGCGCTTGCCCAATAGAGCCGCCACACCGGCGATCGCCGCGTAGACCACCGCGACGATCAGCGCTGCGAGCCAGCCGGCGACCGCCAGGTCGAGCGCGAGGATGAAGCAGGCGGTCAGAGCGGCGAACGCGAAGACACCGAACATGCCGGCGCCACCGAAGGCGCCGGCGCCGACTCCGAGCTGCTTGCCCTTGACGGTCATCTCCGCCTTGGCGAGCTCCATCTCCTTGCGCACCAGCGTCGCCGTCTGCTCCGAGAGTTGCTTGAGCAGCTCCGGCAGCGGCTTGTCCTGCAGGCCGCTCGTCGTTGCCGGCCCACGCTGGGCTGGCGGGTCGTTGAACGCGCCGCGGCCGGGCGGCGGGGCTTGTTCACTCATACGAACACCTCACTGACGTCCCGCAGTCGTGCGAGTCGTCGACCCGGGGCTGCGTCATGTCTTGCCTTCCGCTCCATCAACTGCGTCCCGTGACGGTTTCGCGGACCCGGGCGAGGGGGCCGCGGGCGGCGGGATCGGGCAGTCGCCCGGTGGCGTCCTCGACATCGCTCCGCACGACCGCGAGCGTTCGATGCCAACGACCCGATCATGTTGGGGATCGACCGTCGCGCGTACGCCGAGGTCCAGTGAGCCGAGCCGCTCGCTGACGGCCCGCTCGAGGCTGGGAAGCCGGCGCGCGGTTTCGGCGGTCGCCTCGATCGTCGACCAGCTCGTGAGGGACTCGCGCGACGCTACGGAGCACGTCGAGCACCGCTCGCCCTCCTTCCCGCCCGGGACGGTTGCCGTCCGATCGCGCCGCGTTCGCCCGGTCGCTCTACAGGCCCCCGAGCATGCTGCCGCCCAGCTTGGAAATCACCTCTTGCGGGGTGATGCCGAATTTCTCGAGCAGGCTTGCGTGACGCTCGGGATCGACCTTGTCGGGCAGCTCCTGCTTGGCCTGCTCCGCCTCGTCCGACTTGCCCTGTTCGCGGAGCAGGTCGAGAATCTTGTCCTTGGGGATCTCCATGGTGGTCCTTCCGGTTGGGTTGAGCCTGCTCGGGCATGACGGAAATCGTCGGCGTTATGCGGTGCGGGAGCGCTTCCTGGGCTTGGGCTCGGAGCGCTCTTCGAGCTGGATCTCGCGCTCGGCCTCGGGTACGCCCGCGGCGAGTTGGCGGCTGCGCTCACGCTCGGCGTTGAGTTCGGCGCCGAGCAGGATCACGACGTTGGTGATCCACAGCCAGACGAGGAAGGCGACGATGCCGCCCAGGGTGCCGTAGGTCTTGTTGTAGGAGCCGAAGTTGGCCACGTAGAACGCGAACGCGGCCGAGGCGATGAGCCAGACGACGATGGCCAGCGCCGCGCCCGGGATGATCGACTTCAGCCCGCGGAGCTTGGCGTTCGGCGCGGAGTAGTAGAGCACCGCGAACATGAAGACGACGATGACGAACAGCACCGGCCACTTGACGATGTTCCACACCGTGACGGCAGCGCTGGCGACGCCGATCGCGGAGCCGACCGCGCCGGCGATCGGACCGGTCAGGACGACTGCGACGATGACCAGCACCAGGAGCAGGATGAGGACGAGCGTCACCAGCATCTGCAGCGGGCGCAGCTTGATGAACGAGCGGCCCTCCTCGACTTCGTAGATGCGGTTGGAGGCGCGCATGAACGCCCCGACGTAACCCGACGCCGACCACAGCGCGGACACGAGCCCGACGATGAGCAGGATCCCGGCCGTGCCGCTGCTCTTCGTGATGCCCTGGATGGGGCCCTTGAGGGCAGCAACCGCCGACTTGGGCGCGATCGACCCCACGATGTCGGTCAGGCCCTTGGTGATGGTCTGCGGATCGCCAACCAGCCCGACGATCGAGACCAGGGCGATCAGCGCGGGGAAGACCGCCAGCACCGCGTAGTACGTGAGCGCCGCAGCCGAGTCGGTCAGCTCGTCCTCTGAGAACTCGGTCATGGTTCGCTTGAGCGTCTGCACCAGTCCGCCCTTGCGGGCGTGCTCGGGGCCCTCGGGCCGGCGGCCCGAGCGCTTGAGGTCGCGGCCGGATCGAGCTGAACCGGTCATGTGTCTCCCTTCGTCTCCGGCGCGAGCGCGATGCGGCCCTGGATAATCGATCTCATCGGCGGATCAGGT
Organism: Solirubrobacteraceae bacterium; assembly: GCA_034664425.1. Lineage (GTDB taxonomy): Bacteria > Actinomycetota > Thermoleophilia > Solirubrobacterales > Solirubrobacteraceae > DATBDM01. The sequence continues at coordinate 31,639 of JAXDHR010000156.1, read as the reverse complement.
GTGTCACGGCTTCCTCGGCGTTCTCCGGCCGTGCTCTGGACTGCGCTACCCGCGGGATGACGCCCAAAACGACTAATCGGACACTGCCGCGAGTGCTGGGACACACCCTCGACGTCGCGTAACGCAGAATGTCCCAGTAGACGCTAGGCTGTCGAGGCGACGCACACGGCGACTGGTGGTAACTCCGTGATGAGCGACGAATCAGGATCACGGGAGGAAGCGCCGCGTCGGGCAAGGCGGCGGCGAGCCGACGCTCGCAAGAGCCACGTCGCGATCGTCGCCTCCGCGGCCCAGCTGTTGAGAGCGGGCACACCGTTGACGATGAGAGCCGTCGCGCGCGGCGCGGGCGTGAGTCGCTCAACGCTGTACCGCCACTTCGGCAATGAGGCCGAGCTTCGAGGAGCAGTCCAGCAGCAGACGCTCGCTGAGGCCGGGGCCGCGATCGAGCGCTCGCTTGCTGAGGGCAAGCCGCCCCTCGCCCAACTTCGAAGCGTCGTGTCGGCGCTGGTCGACGTCGGAGCCGAGTTCGCGCTCCACGCGACGCCCGGGCCGTCGCCAGAGGGAGCCCTCGCCGAGGCGGTCGACCGCCTCCGCCCGGTGGCCGAGCGGCTGTCCGAAGCCGCCGGCCTGGCCGTGCCGCCGACCAGCCGGTGGCTCGACGAGGCGATCGCGCACCTCATCGAGACCTGCCTTCACGCGGAGTCGACCGACGCGCAGGAACACGAAGCCACTGTCGAGCGGCTGCTCGGCATGCTCACCGATCCGCTCGACCGTGGCCTGCTGCTCCTGGAGCCCGACGGCACGGTCGTCGCGCTCAACCGCGATGCTCGCGACGCGCTGACCGGCGCGGACGCCGAGCCGGGTCTGCGCGCCGTGATCCGCGGCGGAGGACTCTACGAGGACGGGGCCGCCGCTCCGCCGGAAACCCACCCGCTGAGTGCGGCTCTGCGGAGCGGCGAAGCGCATCAGAGCGTCCGCGGACTGCGTCCCGGCGACGGCGACGTGCGCTGGTTCTTCGTGGATGTGCGCCCGCTGCGGCGGACCCTACGCCGAGCCCCGTACGGCTTCGTCGCCGTCTTCACCGACGTGACCCACGAGAAGCGCTTCGAGCTCACGCGGCTGCCCCAGCCGGGGCAGCTACGCGCGGCGGCTCCGCCGCTGCTGGACGTCGTGCGCGCCCTCGACGAGGTCCCCACGCCGCTGCTGGCCGAGCAGCTCGTCGCTGAGGCCATGCGGGTCGCGGGCGGACCGGTCGCCCTCTACGTGCTCGACATCGACGGCTCGCACCTGTTGCGCCTGGCCGGACGCGAGGACTTCCCGGCACGGATGAAGGCGCCACTGGCGCTCGGCCCCGAGCTCGCCATCGACGGCCTCCCGGACCTGCAGGCGCAGCTCACGAGAGAACTGCCCGGCGTGGTGATGGCGCCTATGTGGCTGCGCGGTCGCGCCGTCGGCCTGCTGCTCGCACTGCGCGACTCCCCGTCCGGCCTGGAGGAGGTCGCGCGGCTCGGCGCCGCGGCGCTCGAGCTCGCCAACGGCTACACCGACGTAATCGACGCCGCCCGCCGCCGCAAGGACATGAACCCCGCCGCCGAGATCCAGCAGAGCCTGATCCCGCCCCGGATCGCACGCATCGGCGGCGGCGAACTGGCCGGCAGCGTGCTGCCCAGCTACGAAGTCGGCGGCGACTGGTTCGATTACGTCGACAACCGCGACGGCGCGTGGCTCGCGATCGCCGACGCCGCCGGGAAGGGTCCGCAGGCCGCCGCGCTCGGCAGCGTCGGCCTCGCCGCGCTGCGCGCCGCCCGTCGCAGCGACGCGACGCTCGAGCAGGCCGCGCAGACCATGCACGAGACCATGTCCGATGTCGGCGGCCCCGAGTTCTTCCTCACGGCCATCGTCGGACGCTGGCATCCCGTCTATTCCGTCTTCAGCTGGATCAACTGCGGCCACCCCCCACCACTGCTGCTGCGCGCCGACGACACCGTCGAGGAGTTGGCCACCAGGCCCGACCTGCCGCTGGGAGTCTTCGAGCGCACGCGTGCCTTCCACCGCCACCAGCGCCGCCTGTTCCACGGTGACCGGCTGATCCTGTACACCGACGGCATCTCTCGGCGCCGCACCGGCGATGGGCCATTCGACACAACGGGGATCGCCAAGGCGGCGAGGGGCGCCAGCGGGCGTGCCGCCACCGCGACCGCGCGAGCGATTCAAGAAGCCGTCGTGAGCGCCTCAGAGGATCCGCTGCCCGACGACGCCGCGATCGTCGTCCTCGCGGTCAACACGCCGCAGTGAGGAGCAGGCGATGCTCTCGCGGCCCGCGGCGCAGCGCGGCCTGCAGAGCCGGCACTCACACAGAAGATCGGACAGAACCAGCCAGCCCGCTCACGCAAGCACGCCGACCGACGATCCTCGCCAAGCTCGCTCGGGCGCTCAGCCGCGCGCGTGCGGTACCGCTCGCGGCATCGACGTTCTCCGGTCAGAGCGGGACCGGCCCCGCAGTCGATCCCGTATGCCCCAAGGGTGCGTTGCCTCGTCGCGCTGAGCGCGTGTCGGCGTACAACCGCTCTCGGGCCGAAATTGTTGGCCGCAGGGCCGGCCTCCAACCACACACTACTCCCAACGGGATCGGCGCACGCGAATTTCGCTACTCGTTTCGAGTGGTCGTCGATCCAACGGCACGGTCCCGCGAGGACCACGGTCAGCGGAGCTGCGGCCTTGGTTGCGCGCGTGAGTCTGAATGGACGACTGTGATGCGACTCACGCCCAGCCAGGCGCCAGGTCTGACGGGACAGCGAGCGAGGATCACGCCGCGCGGCGAGCGGTGAGCGCTTGTCGCCGCCTGCCGTCCCGCGCCCGCCGATCAGGCGCGGGCGAAGGCCTCCGGCTCTCGGGCGAAGTGCCCGGCGCAGGCCAGCGTGCAGAAGAAGTAGGCGGTCCCCTCGTACATCAGGCGACCGGCGACGTGGTCCGGGTGGACGGCCATGTGGCAGACCGGGTCGACGGCGAGCTGATGTTCCGCGTGCTGGTCGGTCCGTACGGCGGCGAACAGTTCGACCGGTTGGCGGACGTTGCGCAGCGGCCGGCGGCCGCGCGGCTCGTAGAGCACGCCGTCGATGTCCGGGGCGAGCGCCGCGGTATGTCCGGTGAGCAGCACCTCGCCGCCGACGGCCTGGCCGGAGACCCGGGCAGCGAGGTTCACGGCCGCGCCGAAGAAGTCGCCGTCGCGTTCCACGTAGGGGCCGTGGTGCAGGCCGACGCGGACGGCGGGAGCGCCGTGCCCGCGCATGAGCTCGTGAGCGATGCGGAGTCCGAGCAGGACCGCGTCAGCCGGCTCGGGAATGCGCAGCATCAGCGCATCGCCGATGGATTTCACGTGCGTGCCGCCGCACTGCGGCAACTCGGCTTTGACCGCAGCGCAGAAGCCGGCCACGAGCGTCGCCGCTTGCTCGTCGCCGTGCGCCTCCGTCAGGGCAGTGAACCCGGCGATGTCGGCAAACAGGAACGTCGCCGCTACGCCCGTCCGCGCGGTCGTCTCCTCCCGGGCCTCGTGAGGGTCGATCTCCGTCACGGCGACTAGAGCACCCAGCCGGCGAGCAGCGGGAGACCGATGACGACGTCGGCGACCACGCAGAACGGCGGGTACCAGCCGCGCACATGGGTGGGTCCGTGGCCGTCGTGGTGCACCCAGTCCCACCCGCCGTGCGCGATGAACCCGACGCCGAGCAGCAGGGTGGACTGGTGGTAGGCACCGAGCAGTCCGACCGTCAGGAAGACGCTGGCGGATGCGACCTGAACGGCGATCGCGGACGGGCGCCCGTCCGCGACACCGAAGCCGAAGTACACCCACCCGATGCCCGCCAGCTGCGCGCCGAGGTAGATGTAGGCGACCGCGTCCGGCAGCAGGGCGGCGAACGCGATCGCCGCGAGGCCGGACACCAGCCCGACGGCCATGCCACGCGCATGGAGGGCGTGCGGGTGCGGGGTCCGGGCCGCTGCGGCGGTCATCGCGCCCTGGCGGGTGACGCTGTCTCAGCGACCGCGGCGATTCGCTGCGCGAGGTACTGCGCGTCGTCCTTGACCCAGCCGAGCAACGCGGAGCCGCGGGTGTGCTGCCAGGGCAGGCCCAGGCAGTAGAGCCCCGGATTTCCGGTTACGCCCCGCTCGTGCTCGACCTGCCCGCGCGTGTCCAACACAGGCAGTTGGACGAAGGAGTGGTCGAGCCGGAAGCCGGTCGCCCAGACCACCGCGTCGACCTTGAGATCGGAGCCGTCGGCAAAGCTGACCGTTGCGCCCTCGGCGCGGGTCGCGCGCGACTGCATCCGGATGCGCTGCCTGCGCGCCGCGCGGGGGCTGGAGCCGATGAGCGTCTCGCGGGCTTGCATCCGCTGGCCGACGCGCGAGCTGACCGTCTTGCTCATCAGGCCGGTGGCCTCCAAGTAGCGGAAGAGGTCGCGGCCCAGGATGCGCTGGGGCAGCGGCGTCTGCCGTGCCCCGATCGCGAGGTGGATCTCATGGGTCGCGGCGAGCTCTGTTGCGATCTGGAAGCCGGTGTTCCCGCCTCCCACCACCAGCACCGTGCCTGCCGGCAGGTCGGCCGGCGAGCGGTAGTCGCTCGAGTGCAGCTGCACCACGTCGGCGGCGAGCGCCTCCGACATGCCTGGCGTGAAGGGGACCTGGAACGGGCCCGTCGCGACCACGACCTGCGCGGCCTCGTACGCGCGGTCGGCGAGCTCGACCAGGAAGCCGCCGTCCCGTTCGCGCACCGTCTGCACGCGGCTGTCGAACTCGACCGGCAGCTCGAAGCGACGGGCATAAGCGGTGAGGTAGGCGACGACGTCCTCGCGACCGGGGTAGCTGTCTGCTTCGCCCGGAAACGGCATGCCCGGCAGGCTGTCGTAGCGGACCGGCGTGAACAGCTTCAGCGAGTCCCAACGGGCGCGCCACGCCGCTGCCGGCTCGGCCGCCGCCTCCAGGATGGTGAACCGGCAACCTTGCTGGGTGAGGAAGTAGCCGATGGCCAGCCCGGCTTGGCCGCCGCCGATGACGACGACCTCGCGCTGCTCGGTGGCGGTCGGCGCGGTGGCGCTCATGCTGTCACCTCGAAGGAGAACATCATGCCGCTCTCGTGGTGCTCGGCGATGTGGCAGTGCGCCATCCAGTGGCCGACGTTGGTGACCTCGAGGAGGATGTCGACGGTCTCTCCCGTGCGTACCAGCACGGTGTCGCTCCACACCAGGTTGGGCTCCATGGTGCCGTCGCGGGCGAGCACGAGAAACCGCCCCGCTCCATGGACGTGGAATGGGTGGTGCATCGGGTGGTCGGAGTCCATCTCGTTGACCAGCCGGATCTTCACCCGGTCGCCGACGCGGAACTGCCAGTCGATCGCTCGGTTCTCGGCATCGTTGGAGCGGTCGACGAGCTTCCAGCGCATGTTCTCCGGCGTCGTGAGCTTGTTGACCTCGACCATGTCGTCTTCCCACTCGATGCCGCCCGCGTCCTCGTGACTGTGAGCGTGCTGGCCGCCGTGGGGCGCGTCATGCTCGCCGTGGCCGCCCGCCTGCGCCCGGACGAGTCGCGCCGGAATGAGCTTCATGGCGCACTGCGGGCAGTGGTCGGCCGAGTCGCTGGTGACCTCGGGGTGCATGGGGCAGGCAAAGCCGGTCGGGGCCGCTTCGGCGATGAGCTTCATCCCGCACTGCGGGCAGTGCCCGGCCTCGTCGCTGACGACCTCCAGGTGCATCGGGCACGTGTAGATCAGGGCGTCCCCTTCGCCGACGGCGGGCTCGCCCATGTCCATCTCGGCGACGAACGCGAGCGTCTTGTCCGGCGGCGCGTCGACCAGCGGTGCGATCCGTTCGCGCTCGGCCGTCAGCTCCGGGTCGGTGCGCAGCACCTCGAACCCCTCGGCCAGCGACGGCATCGCCGCTTCGTCTGTCACGGTCACGCGGCCCAGCGTGTAGGTCCGGTCGGGCGTCCGGTGCTCGAGTGCCAGCTGGCCGGGCGAGTCGAAGAGGACGTCCACCACCGCGCGCTCGGACGGCGCCAGCACAACGTCTTCGACGAACGCCTCGCGTTCGCAGCGGCCGCTGTCGCCACCGACGAGCTTCATCCGCGCCCCCGGCAGCGCGACCTTGAACACGCGCGTGTTGGCGGTGTTGGTCAGATAGACCCGGACCACCTCACCGGTCCGCGCCGTCAACGCCAATGCGGGCTCGCCGGCGACCAGCAGGACGTTGCCGAAGCGGCCCATCGCCGCGTAGGTGGTCTCGGAGCGGCTGAACGCGGCGACCTTGCCGTCCTCGATGAGGATGTCGTCGAGCGTGAGTGCAAGCTCGCGGTGAACCGGGGGCCAGTAGTCCGGGTCGGAGGGCACGACGATGACGTTGCCGTAGAGGCCCATCTCCTGGCCGTAGTCCTCGCGGATGTGCGGGTGGTACCAATACACGCCCGCGTCGGGAAAGGTGACGCGCGCCGAGAACGAGTCGCCGATCGCCACAGGGTCCTGGGTCTCGTGCGTGCCATCGAAGCGGTTCTCCAGCCGCAGGCCGTGCCAGTGCACGGTCGCCTCCAGGTCGCCCTGATTCTCGACGTCGACCAGCACCTCCGAGCCCTGCGCGACGCGCAGCGTCGGGCCAGGGATCGAGCCGTTGTAGGCCAGCATCCGCACGGTCGCGTCGCCGATGCGCTTGGTCACCGGGGCGATGCGCAGCGCGAACCGCTCCCCAGCGGCGAGCTCGACGGTCGAGGTCGCGGACGCAGCCGGTAGTCCCGCGGTGTCGCGCGAGAAGTCGTTGGTAGGAACGGCCATCCCGTCTCCTTTGCTGGGTTCGGGGCGCGGCTCGCGTGGCTGCCGGGCCGCGGCTTTGGAGGACCGCGCGCGTGCTGCGCGATCTTCTCTGGACGCTCGAGCGCCCTCGTGACGACCCTACGCCTGATGCGAGGGGCGAGCAAGGACCGCGTCCAGCACGGTCGCCACGAGCGCCGCATCGACGCGGTCCTCGGGGACCCGGCCCGCGCTCAGTTCGCCGCTTCCGGCGTGGATGAGCGCCATGATCATCGTCTGGTGCCACTCGGCCGGAGCGTCGGTGCGGAAGACCTCGTCGGCCTGCCCGCGCCGTATGAGGGGCAGCAGCATGCCGAGATCCGGTGTCCTCGGCCGCTGGCACACCTCGACGCCGGGCGTAGAGTCGGTGGCTCACCACTGAGGCTTCGGACGGCCCAATGTGCCCTGCCTTTGACCGCGATGCTGTTCCAAATTCATCGTTGCCGAAGCGCTCACGAACTGCCGCGCAGCGAATCGAGAGGCGAGCGACGCGCTGCGCGTCAGCCGCCCACGCGACGGCGTTCGCGACGCGATAGCTCATGCCGGTTCACCTTCCACGGCTCCACCTCCCACCACAGCCGCGCCCCCGCGCGGGTGGTGACTGAGGGCGTTGCCGCCCCACGGTAAGGCGGCGGAATGCGCGGATGCCCGATGTCGGACGGTCCGCAGGGGCGCATCCTCGCGGCATGGTCCTCCTCCTCCGTCCCGCACACGACGCGGTGCTCACCCGGCCTGTGCGCCGGCGCGACCGGATCAGCACCCGGCTGCGCGCTCGCCGCCTCGACGTCGAGCTCGCCCGCGGCGCACAGCCCGAGGCCGACGCGGCGCTGGCGCTGCGCGCGGCAATCCTCACCACCCGGAGGCGCCGGCGCAGCCTCGCCGCGGCCCTGGAGCGGATCGCCGCATCGGCCGGCGAGACGCGCCCCGGCTGGCACCCGTCGTCGGCCCGCGCCGCGGTGGCAGAGCTCAAGCCGGAGCTGGTCGCGCTGGGCCGCCAATTGGTCGCGCCAGGCCCGGTGGCCGCGAGGGGCGTCGCCGAGGTCCGCCTGCTTCTGACGGACGGCGCGCGCCCGCTCCACGCCGCCGGAGGCGATCTGCGGTCCGCGCTGGGGGACGCCGCGCGCCACCTCGAGCTCTAGCGGCCGGTGCGTCCATGGCTTGGGTACCGGCGCGCCTTCCGCCCGAGGATCAGCGCGGTAGTACACCGGCATGACCGACTACGTCCACGGTTACGATCGGCAGGAAAGCGTCCGACTTCACGACCAGGCGCTGACGCTCGTCGAGCTGCTGCACGGCGACACTCGCTCGCCGCCGGCAGCGCGATGCTGGAGGTCGGATGCGGGGTGGGCGCCCAGACAGTGACGCTTGCCCGCCAGAGCCCGGACGCGACGGCCACGCGGGTCTAGGGGCGCTGGGCCACCCCCTAGAGCTCGATCGAGCCGTCAGACGAAGCGCCGCACGAATGCGAGCGCCGTGTCGGCGACCTCGCGCCATCCGCTGTCGATCACGAGCGCGTGGCCCCGGTTGGGAATCTCGATGATCTCCGTCAAGCCTGGGTTGCGCTTCTGCTTGTTGTAGGTGCCTTCGGCCATCGCGTCAAAGCGCTCGTCTATGTCGCGGCCTACGCCCCAGATGCGGGCGACACCGTCGGCGGCCTCGAGACCCTCGCTCGCGGCGGCATGATCGGCCCGTCGACGCTGGACATCCGCAGTTACCCGACGCCCGACGGCCAGCAGGCTCCGGAGGCCACCATCAAGCCAAGCGTCTTCCACCATGTGTTCGCCGCAGACCTCCCGACATCCGAGACGAACGTGATGGCGACCGCAGCGGCCCGCGGCGCTCTCGACGCTCGGCGAGCCTTCCGGGCCGCCCGCCTGGAAGACGATCCCGTCGTGGTACATCGTCGCCGGCAAGGACAACGCCATCGGGACGAAGGTCGAGCGGGTCATGGCCAGGCGCATCCACGCGCACACCACCGAAGTGAAGGGCGCGTCCCACGTCGTGATGATGTCGCACCCCGGCAGGACGACCCAGGTGATCCTGGATGCGGCGCGGGCGACGGGCTGAGTCGGAAGCGTCGGTGATCGGGCCTTGGTGTCCGCGTTCCTCTCATGCTCCTGGTTGATCGGCCTGCTGGCCTTGCGCATACACCAGCGAGCCGGGCGTGGTGAGCGACTCTCCGGACTCGAGCAGCGTCTTGAGGCCGGAGAGGATCATCGGCCAGCCGCTGTAGACCGCCGGGTTGGCGCCTTCGGAAAGCCGGTCATGGGTCACGGTGAGCCGGCATGAGTCTGCGACCGGCTCGATCTCCCAGGTGACCCTGGAGGGCCCCGCGGCCTTCACCTCGTCGCTCCATAGCGCGGTGTAGCTCTGCACGAGCAGGCGTGGCGGATCGACCACGAGGTTCTCTCCCGCGGCGATGTCGATGACCCCCGGGACAGCGGCCCGATAGCTCGAGCCGGGCGTCCACTCCGAGCTGACCTGGACGCCGAAGCTGTACTTCGCCCGGGACTCGGGGTCGATGATCGCCTCCCAGAGGCGCTTCGGGGTGGTCTTGATGTAGATCTCGAAAACGGCGATGCCGCTGACGGGAGCCGTCCCTGCAGCGAATGAGACGGGCATGACAGGCTCCATCGTGTCGTCCTCCAGTCGTGTCTTGAGCACGCTGAGCGTCGCCGCCCAGGGCTCGGCGTACTTGCTGACCCAGCGTTCGTAGACCAGCCGGATCGGGACCGGGTTCAGGAAGTGGAACTTCTCGCGCCCACGGCGTCGCGTGGTCACCAGCCCGGCGTCCTCGAGCACGCGCAGGTGCTTCATCACGCCGAAGCGCGTCATCGGCAACCGTCGTTCCAGCGCGTTCAGCGTCTGTCCGTCCTGCTTGAACAGCTCGTCGAGCAGACCGCGCCGCGTCGGGTCAGCGAGCGCCTTGAACACCGCGTCCATTGGCGACAGAATAGGTGACTTATCGGTCACCTGTCAACCCGACGCGACGCTCCGCCTGACCGCGCGTCGCGCACGGTCCGGCCCGCCGCCCCGTCGACCGACGGAAGGCCCGCTTTCGCGGGCCTTCCGTGCTGCGCGCCTGACCAACGACGGTCCGCATCAGCCTGCGAACCTCGTTTCCTTGCCTGCTCAGAAGTGGCAGTTGTCGGGTTCTGACTTGTCGATCTTTCGCGCGGCGTCCTTCGGGAGAAGCTGCACGGCGATCGTCTCCGCCTGGGTGCTGCCTTCATTTCGCAGCATGTGGACGTCCGCGCCGCCAGGGTCGATGAAACCGCTTCCGGCGGCATAGGTGTGGCCGGTGCAGGAGGGCTCGTCGCCCATGTAGTTCGTCACCGTTCCGGCGACGACCAGGATCAGGCTGGGACCGGGATGGGAATGCCAGCCGGTCGTTCCTCCCGGCGCGATCTTGTTATCGACGGCGTATACGTCGGAGAGTCCGTGCGTCCTGATTCGTGCTCGCCACAGGCGGGCTGGGATCGTGTGGGCGTTGACGTTGATCTCGCCGAAGCGAGACTTCGCGAGGATCGTGGTCGTCACGCCCGAGCTTGCCGCCGGGCCGGGGCTGGGGGTTGCCAGGACGTTTCCGGCGTACAGGCCGGTGGCGAGGACGGCGACCAGCAGGGTGCAGATCCATTTCGACTTCATCGCGTGCTCCTTTTGCGTTCGGAAGAGTCCGTCTCGACGGCGTGGGAGACGCCGGTCGAGGCGTTCAGCGCGTCCTGACCGGCGGATGGCGCCGGACCGCGGCGACGCCCGCGGCCGACAGCAGCAGCCCGGCTGCGAGCCCCGCGCCGATGCCGGCGTCGGCCCATTCGAAGCCGCCGTCCGCGAGCGGCGCGACGCGCACGGTGGGGGCCGCCGCGGGCGTGCCCGAGGACGCGACCGTCGTCTGATGGCGGCGCAGTCGGGTGTCGTGAACGCCCTGGGCGTGCATCGCTTGGGCGTGCAGGGCCGCGTCCGTGCGAGCGCTCGGGATGTCCGGACGGGCGGCGGCGGAGCCGGCGCTCGCGGCGAGCAGCGCGACGGCGGAGGCGGTGGTGAGGGTGGCGCGCATCAGATGATGCTCCTTGGTGCGAGGAGTGCAACTGGACGCCACCGACCATCCGCCCCGCCGGTTGACCGGCGGCTTGGCGCGGTTTGAGTCTGGTAAAAGCCCTGCTAACGGACCCAGAACTGATCCAGCAACGGCCCGAGCTCCTGGTGCGTCTGCACGTTGCCGACGCGGTCGGACACCAGCATCAGCGTGCGGCGGTTGAACAAGGGAACCGCCGGAGCGGCCGCCAGCACCCGGCGGTCGAGGGCGGCCCAGCGCGCGTTGGCCTCGCTGCCACGGGCGCTCAGCGCGGCGTCGTAGCCGGCGTCCACCGTGTGGTCGCAGAACTGCGAGGTGTTGTTGTTGTCGCTGGAGGTGCGGACGAGGTGGCTGCAGGTGAACGGGTCGAAGAAGCTCGACGGGTGCAGGAAATCGGCGATCCAGCCCGTGAACCCCACCTGGGCGTGGTGACGCGAGTCGTTGACGTAGGCGAAATAGCGCGCGGGGTCGGGCAGCACGCGGAGGTGCACGCGGTAGCCCAGGCGGCGCAGGACCTTGCCGGCGTAGCGGACGACGGGCACATAGCGCCCCGCGAATCCCCACACGGTCACGCGCGCGCCGCGCGAGCCGGACGCCGCGACCAGCCGGCGGGCGCGCGCGAGATCCGGCGCCGACCAGCTCCCGGCCGGCGTCGGGGCGCGGGTGAAGGGACACGTGGGCGCGTAGCCGGGCAGCCCGGGCGGGATCATCTGGCAGGAGAGGCTCGCCAGGCCGCTGCCGCCCGCGAGCGCGACGATGCGCCGGCGGTCGATCGCGTAGTTCAGCGCTAGCCGGACGCGAGGGTCGTCGAACGGCCGCTCGCGCACGTTGACGAAGAGGTAGCTGATCGTCGGCGCGGGTGCCGTGTACACGTGGCTGGCGTCCGCGAGCGCAAGCGCGCGATCTTCTGCGAGCGGCAACTGGCCGCTGGACACGCCGGCGGCAACGATGGCGTCCGCGCGGCCGTGCTGCACGGCGGCGACCTGCGCTGCCGGGTGCGTGGAGAAGGCGAAGGTGATCGCGTCGGAGAAACCGTCGGGACGCGCGTCGGACGACCACGAGTGAAAGTGCGGGTTGCGCGCCAGCCGGACGCCGCGTGCCGCCGCGAACTCGGTGATCCGGTAGGGGCCTGTTCCTGGCGCCGGACGCCGGCGGATGATCGCCGCGGGTGCGTTGGCCGGGAGCACGTAGGCCAGCGGCATGGCGAGTTTGTGCATGAGCTCGACGTCGGGCCGCCGGAGGCGGACGGTGATCGTCCGCGCCGCAGCGTCGGTCTCGATGCCCTTCGCGAGGTCGCACCGCCGCGGGGTGCAGGCAGCTGCGCCGACGATGCCGGCGTAGAACGGCGCGAACCGACCTGCGAGGCGCACGACGCGTTCGATCGACGCGCGGAAGTCCTCGGGCCGCACCGGAGTGCCGTCCGAGAACCGCAGCCCCGGGCGCAACTGGAAGGTGTAGCTGCGGCCGGCGTCACTCGGCTGCGGGATGTCAATCGCCAGGTCGGCGACCAGCGTGCTGCCGCCCGCGCCCGGGATGCGCCGGTAGGCGACGAGGCCGTCGTAGGCCAGCGACAGCACCGGCCAGTTGGTCGGGTCGTAGCCCGCGGGGTCGACGCAGTTGCACGTGTCAAACGGCGCGGACTCGAACCGCAGCGTCCCGCCGCGGTGGCTGGCACGCGACGCGACCGCCGCCGCCCACAGCGAGCCGCCGGCGACCGTCAGGGCGGCCGGCGCGCTCCCGACCGGGACGCGCCGGCTCACCCTGCGCGTCCGCGGATCGATGCGGATGACGGCGCCCGTGCCGCCGTCACCCACCCAGACCGCGCCGAGCCCGGCGGCGACCGCGTCCGGGCTCCCGCCGACGTGCACCGTGTCGGTGACCGCGCCGCTCGCCACGTCGATCCGAGTGACCGTCCCGTCGTCGCGGTTGGCGACCCAGACCCCGCCGTAGCCGACGGCGATCGCGGCCGGTCCGTTGCCGACGCCGATCGCCTTCAGCGCCACGCCCGAGTGGGGATCGAGCTTGGTCACGACGCCGTCCTCCTCGCCGCCGACCCAGACGGCCCCGCCGCCCGCGGCGATCGTAGCCGGCGCGCCGGGCACGTCGATCCGCCGGATCCGACCCCCCGCGGCAAGGTCGATCCGCTCCACCTGGCCGTCGATCGCCGAGGCGAGCCAGACGGCGCCGCCCGCGACCGCCACGCCGCGCGTGCCATTGCCCGCGGGCAGGCGCCGCGCCACGCGGTTCGTCGCTGAGTCGACCTGGTCGACCACGCGGTTCTGCCCGTCCGCGACCCACAGCGAGCCGGCGCCGAAGGCCACCGCGGTCGGCTCGCCGCCGACATCGACCGTCGTCACCTGACCGTGGGCGCGGTCGACGCGGGAGACGGTTCCGTCACGGCCGCTGGCGATCCACACCGACCCGTCGCCCGCTGCGAGCGCGTCCGGTGCGTGCCCGACCGTGTACTGGGCGACGATGTGCCCGTTCTGAGGGTCGATGACGCCGATCGCGTCCTCCGAGATCCCGCCGAGCCCGTCGGAACCCGCCAGTTGCGTGGCGGCGAGCCCGACCGCCGCCGCGACCGCCACTGCCGCGGCGGCGAGCAGCCGCCGTGACCGCCGCAGCGATCGAGCTGGGAACGGGCGGCGTGCGGGCGGACGGTCGAGATCCGGGTCCTGGCGCAGGATCGCGTCGTTCAGGTGGCGCAGCTCGGGGCCGGGCTCGATCCCGACCTCGTCGACCAGGACTCGCCGGGCGTCCCGGTAGGCCTCGAGCGCGTCTGCCTGCCTGCCGCAGCGGTAGAGCGCGAGCATCCGCCGGCCGCGCAGCCGTTCGTGCAACGGGTGCTCGCGGACAAGGTCGTCGAGCTCCCCGAGCACCGCCACGTGGCGCCCGTCGGCCAGCGCGGCGTCGATCTCCGCCTCGCGCGCGTCCAGCCACAGATCCTCGAGCCGGCGGATCTCGGGCCCGGCGAACGGCTCGTCGGCGAGGTCGTCGAGCGGAGGCCCGCGCCACAGCGCGAGTGCCTCGCCCACGTGCGAGCCGTTGTCGCCCGACGTCAGGAGGCGCTCGAAGCGCAGCGCGTCCACGGCGTCGGGGTCCACGCGCAGCTCGTAGCCGCGCCCGCGCGTGACGATCTCCGCATCGACGTCGGCAAGCTGCTTGCGAAGCTGGGAGACGAGCACCTGCACGAGCTTCGGTGCCGTGGCGGGCGGCCGCTCGCCCCATAGCCCCTCGATCAGCCGGTCGGCCGAGACCGGGCTGTTGGCGTGGAGCGCCAGGATCGCGAGCAACGCACGTGGCTTCGCGCCACCCAGCCGCAGGGCGTGCCCTTCGTAGGAGGCCTCGACCAGACCCAGAAGACGGATCTCCATGGCAAGCGTCGCTCGGCGCAACCCTATCCCGGTTCGCCACCACGCCCAACCGCAAGCGCTGCTGCGCGCCGTCGTGCAGATCGCGAACGACGCGCCGGCGCTCGTCGTCGGTCGCCACCACGATCCGTGCCCGCGATGCCGCCACCTCCGTTCGGGCCTGGGTGTGGCGATCGCCATCGCCACCAGCTCCGTGAAGGAGACCAGACGCGCCTCGGTGTCTGCCGGTAGCGGCTCTGCCTGGCTCGTGCCGACGCCGATGACGCCCCACAGCCGGCCCTCGACGATGATCGGCGCCGCGACCCCGTGGCGGATGCCGATCGCGCGGGACCGGTCGATGGCCGGGCTGCCGGCTCCGGGATCCCATATGTCCATGCGGGCCGGACGGCCTGTCTGGAACACGACGGCGCCCAGGTCGTCGCCGGGGGACCAGCGGCCGCGAACACCTCCTCCGGCCGCTTCCCACGCGCCACCAGCGTCGCAACCCGCCGCAGCGCGGACTGCTCCTCGGCCAACCGGGCGAGACCGGCCTGGCTCTCGGTGTTCGAGATCGCCGTGGCGACCAGCTCCGTGCACTCGCCGAGCCGATCTTCGAGGAGGCTGCCGACTACCGCTTCAACCCCTTCGATCTGACCAAGGTCTGGCCCCACAGTGACAATCCGCCGATCACGATCGGCCGCCTCGTGCTCGACCGCGACCCCGCCAACCACTTCGCCGAGGTCGAGCAGGCGGGTTTCGCGCCGAAGAACCTGGTCCCCGGAATCGGGCTCTCGCCCGACAGGATGCTGCTGGGACGCGTCTTCTCCTACCACGACACCCATCTGCATCGCATCGGCGCCAACTACGAGCAGCTCCCGATCAACGCCCCTCAGTGCCCGGTGCATTCGTACAGCAAGGACGGCGCGATGACGTACCACCACAAGGGAGCTCAGCCCGTCTATGCGCCCAACAGCTACGGCGGCCCCCGGGCCGACCCGGACAAGGAGCCGCCGACCTGGTACGTCGAGGCCGCTGAGATCGGCCGCTACGTCACGACGACGCACCGCGAGGACGATGACTACAGCCAGGCCCAAACGCTGTACCGGCAGGTCATGAGCGACACCGACCGTGAGCACCTGGCCACGAACATCGTCGCCCACGCCGGCGATGGGGTCAGCGCGGAGATCCAGCAGCGCGTCGTCGGCTACTGGAGCAACGTGGATGCGCAACTCGGCACCCGGGTCGCGGCCGGCCTCGGACACGGCAACGGCTCTTCGCGGGCCGGCATCGAACGCTCACGTGTCAACGGCTCGACCGGGACGGGAACCCGTTGAGGCCTTAGCCCCCGTACGACTCGTCGCAACCCGCATCGTCCATCACCTCGCGAGCCGGATCCAGTGCGGAGACGCGCATGGCCTGCAGCGAGTCCCGATGGAACGATGCGGGCAGCGGGGCCGCGACTTCGAGATCTCATGGACGAGTTCGGCCGTCAGCGCGGGCAGGCCGAACTGCGCAACGAGCCCCTTCTCGGTTCGACTTCGTCATGACCCTGGCGACGCCGAGGCCGCCGAGAGAACCGAGCTCAGCTCGTTGCGCGTGGTGATCCCGAGCTTGGGAAAGGCCCGGTAGAGGTGGGTGCCGACCGTGCGATGCGAGAGGTAGAGGCGCTGGCCGATCTCGCGGTTCGAGAGGCCGTCGGCGGCGAGCTGGGCGATCTGGAGCTCTTGGGCGGTGAGTCGGTCCCGAACGTGGGGGTCGCGGCGCCGGCTTGACTCACCCGATGCGCGCAGCTCGCGGCGAGCCTGGTCGCTCCACGATGCGCAGCCGAGCGAGTCGAATACGTCGCGGGCCATCCGCAGCGGCGCGCGCGATTCGGCGATCCGGCGCCTGCGTCGCAGCCACTGGCCCTGGGCGAGCAGGATCCGCCCACGTTGAAACGGCCAGCGGCGCAGGTCAGCGGCGAGCGCCTCCTCGAAGCGCTCGGTGGCCTCTTGTTCGGTATCGGCGAGCAGCGCTCGCGCGTGGCGCAGGCCCAGTTCGATCCAGATCGCGGGCTCATCGCCGGCCGCGGCTTCGACCTGGGCCACGCGTGCGCGTGCCGCCTGAACCCGCCCGGCGTGCAGGGCGGCCTCGGCGAGGTCTCCGATGAGCCAGCAGGCGATCACGGGGTGGTGAGCCGGGTCGGCGCGGTCGAAGAGGCGCTCCGCGGACTGGTAGGCGTCGGCGTGCCTGCCCGCGCCGAGTGCGGCGAGGACCCTGCCGAACTGCGCGAGGGCGATCAGCACGTTGGCGTGCGCCGACAGACCGATCTGCTCGGCTTCGGTCGACAGACGCTGCGCCTGCTCGGCCTCACCGCGCGTTCCAGCGATCATCGAGACGACCGCTTGCGCACCCGCGATCCACATCGGCTCGCCCAACTCGGTCGCGAGACGGCGCGCTTCCTCTGCTGCCGGAATCGCGACGTCCCAGTCGGCGAGCTGGGCTGCGACCTGCCCCTGCAGCACGAGCATGCGCGTGAGGTGCCCGACTCGTCCCTCCGCACGAAGGCCCTCGACCGCCGCCGCCAGGAACGTCATGCCGATGTCGAACGCGCCCACGACCAGCGCGGCCGGGCCGAGGTGACGTGCGGCTTCGGTGTCGCGGCCGCCCTCGTCCACTTCGGCGCGCAGTCGCGCGAGCACCTCGGGCGCGTGACCGACGGGATCGGCGTAGGCGTAGATCGCGAACACGCGCGGATCGTTCGAGTCCGCGTTACCCAGACGACGCGCCCCCTCCACCAGGCGCTGCCGAACCGCGGGGCCTGGATCGGCCCACCAGGCTCGCAGCGCGACAAGCCAGAGCAGATCGACGTGGAGGTCGCGGTCGCCCGCCTCGCCCGCGCGATCCGCGGCCGCGATCAGCGCCGCCGCGCGCGTTGAGTCGAGCGGGCGCGGATCGGTCATGGCCTCGATCCACGTCGCGCGCGCCCGGTCGAGGGGTCCCGGCCCGAGCTGCTCGACCTCCTGCAACAGCGGAGCCACCACATCCGGGCGCCCCAGCTCGTAGGCGAGCTCCGCTGCGCCAAGCAGCCGTCGGCCGCGCTGCGCGGGTTCGCTGAGCTCCGCCGCGCGCCGCAGCGCCGTCGCCGCGACGTCGATCGCACCCCGCCGCCGGGCGCGCCGGCCCGCATGGTCCAGCTCGGCGGCGATGTCCTCGTGGACGCCGGCGATGAGGGCCGCACGGTGCCACACCCGGCGCTCCGGCTCGCTGGACAGCGTGTCGGCCAGCGCCTCGTGGACGCGCCGGCGCTGCTGCACGCTCGCGCCCTGGCGCACCGCCGAGCGGATCAACGGGTGGCGGAAGCGGATCGCCCGCACGTCGAGGTCGACGACGTCCGCATCGGCGGCCGGCTGGAGATGGTCCAGGTCTAGTGCGCCGCGCGCGACGGCGCTTCCCGCGTGCAGGACCTCATCGACGTCCTCCTCGTCGTTGAGTGCCGCGACGAGCAGCAGCAGGCGGGTTTCCTCGGGCAGGTCGAGAACGCGCGCGGCGAATGCCCGTTCCAAGCGCTCGGTCAAGGGGAGCAGCCCGGTCATCGGCGTGCCGAGCTCCGAGTGCACAGCGACCGGGAGCTCGATCAGCGCGAGCGGGTTGCCGGCGGCTTCCTTCAGCAGCCGGCTGCGTAGTGCCAGAGTCAGGTGGTGCCCCGAGGCGTCCAGAAGCTGGCCGGCGACGTCGCGACCCAGCGCGCCGAGGCGGAGCTCCTGAAGCCCCGCGTCAGCGAGCGCCGAGCGGTGCCCATCGCGTGTCGCGACCAGGAGCACGATCGGGTCGGATTCCACGCGGCGCGCGACGAACGCGAGCGCGTCCGCCGAGGGCCGGTCGAGCCAGTGGGCATCATCGACGATCGCCATCACGGGCGCGTCGGACGCGACCTCGGTCAGCAGGTCGAGGACCGCCATGGCGATGCGGAACGGCTCGGGCGCAGCGTCGTCGCTGAGACCGAACGCTGCGTCCAGCGCCGCGCGATGATTCGCCGGCAGGTCGGCGGCACGAGCGCGCACGGGGCGCAGCAGCTGATGCAGCCCTGAGAACGCCAGATGCGCCTCGGACTGCACGCCCGTGGCGCTCAAGACCACGACGTCGCGTTCGCGTGCGAGCCGCGCCCCCTCCTCCAGGAGACGGGACTTGCCGATGCCCGGCTCCCCGCGGAGCACGAGCGTGCCGCCGCTGCGGTGGATCCCGGTGACGAGCGACGTCACCAGCTCCGCTTCGGCGTCTCGACCGAGGAGGGGCCCAGCATCCACTCGCGCCGCGCCGAACATCAGCGGCCGATTGTCCCAGAACGGACTTCCTCGGAGCCGAGGGCTGCTTTGCCCGTCGTGCCCCGCGCGGGGCGAGCACGCGCGGGGCACGCAGGATCCGGCGGAGCCCGCGTTCGTTCAGGCGGTGGCGTGGACCGTCGAGAGGGAGTTCACCGCGGTCCGGACCAGATCGGCGACGGCCTTCGGCTGCGAGAGCGCGATCGAGTGCGACGCCTCGACCTCGACCGTGTCGGCGCCGGCGCGGCGAGCCATGTGCCGCTCAGCGTCCGGGTGGATCGCTTCGTCGGCGGTCGCCACCACGGCCCATGACGGCAGGGACTTCCACGCCGCCGCCTGCGCCCGGTCCTCGAAGATCGCGGCGAAGGGGCGCTGCATGACCGCGAGCACCTCGGTCACGTGGCTGGGCAGGTCGGCCGCGAAGGCGGACCGGTACAGCTCGGGCGCGATCGAGAGCTCGACCGCCGTGTCGCCGCCGGGCAGCGGATAGGTGCCCGGGCGGACGGCCTCCAAGAGCGGAGTCGGCGGGAAGCCGGCGAAGACCTCAGCGAAGGTCTCGCCCTCCTCGAGGATGAACGCGGCGACGTACACGAGCCCGACGGCGTTGTCGGTCGCCGCTCCCGCGACCGAGATCACCGCGCCGCCGTAGGAGTGCCCGACCAGCAGCACGGGTCCGTCGATCTGGTTGACGAAGCTCGCGATGTACTCGGCGTCGCTCGCCAGGCCGCGCAGCGGGTTCGGCGGAGCGAGCACCGGCAGGCCGCTGGCCTGCAGCTCCCGGATGACGGGCGTCCAGTACGAGGCATCGGCGAAGCCGCCGTGCACGAGGACCACCGTGGGGGTGTTCGTGTCGTTCGTCATGGCCTCTCCTTTCGAGGGATGACGGATGTGCGTGACGGCTCGAACCTAGGCTCTATCGGCGTGCCCGGCGTCCGTCGGGCGACTGGCCTGGATGCGCCGATGACGTACATCGCCTCCGTCACGAAGACCCGAGCGCACGCTCACAACCCGAAGGCGACCCGGCGCGCGAGCGCGTCGTCAGACGCGAGCACGAGCGTCACGCCCCGCGGGCCCGTCGCGGTGGCGAGGCCGCCGCCGAGGCGCTCGCGGACCGAGTCCCTCCAGACCTGCAGCCGGGCGGCGAACTGGCGCTCGTCGCGCCGCGTGTCCCAGCGCCAGCGCAGCACGAGCACGTCGGCCGCGCGGCAGGGCGCCGCGCAGCCGCTGCCGAGCAGCGGCCGCGAGCGCCACAGCTCCCAGCGATCCCCGCCCCAGCCCGCCGCGGCGGCCTCCGCCCCGCTCCCGCCGCCGTCGGCGAGCAGCTCGCGAGTGGCGTACTCGCCCCAGGTGCCGGCGCGCACGCGCGTCCAGCCAGGGCCGAGGACGCGACCAGCGCGCAGGCGCACCGGCTTCGGCTCGTCGGCTCGCAGGTAGCGCTCGGGATGGAGGATCTGCTCGGTCGAGGTCGGCGGGCGCAGCCGCTCGGCGTCGTCCACCAGCGCCCAGCGCCCGCCGGCGCGGCGCAGCAGGTACTCGACGAACCGCTGCCCGGCGATGTACGGGAACACGGTCCGCGCCTCGACGTAGGGCGGCAGATCGCCGGTCGGGGCGAAGGCTGAGCCGATCGCGCTCGCCAGCAGCTCGCCGGGAGGGATCCAGCGCCGGCCGTAGCGCGTCATGATCTCAGTCGCGGTGCCCTCGATCAGCGCGAGGCGTCCAAGCGCGCGGTCGTCGGCTTCCGACGGCCCGACGTCCCGGAGGCCGTAGTGCTGGTCCTCGAGCGCGTGGGTGAGCTCGTGCGCGAGCACCGTCTCGGTCAGCGCGCGGGTCGCGGTCGCTGCGCCGGCGACGACCTTGAGGCGCTTCGTGCGCGGGTCGTAGTAGCCCGCGACGCCCTCACCGAAGAGCGACGCGGCGGCGGTGCGCAGCGACGTCCCGGCCGGCATGAGCCCGAGCCGCTCGAGCACCTCCTCCTCTGCCGCGCGGACCCCCAGCGGCTCGGAGGCGTCGTAGTCCGTGAGCCCGTCGCGGCGCGCCTGCGCCCCGCTGACCCGCTGCGGCACCGGGATCCGGCGGTAGCGCAGGCCGCGCAGCGCCTCGACCCGCCTTGCGATCGTCGCGACCGGCGCGGTCGCCGGCCCCCGCGACTGCGGCGACGAGGGCGTGCCGCCCTCGCCGAAGGCCAGGTCGATCCCCAGCAGCACGACGCCGAGCACGGCCATGACGACGAGAGGCGTGCGCATCGCCACCGCACGATACGAATACCGCCCCAGCCCGAACGAGGAGACCGACATGCCCGACCGCGCCGCCATCGTCACGGGAGCCTCCAGCGGTATCGGGCTCGCGATCGCCCATCTGCTCGGCACCGAGGGATACGGGTTGACCGTCGCCGCCCGCCGGCCCGAGAAGCTCTCCGCCGCCGCCGAGGAGCTGCGCGGCGCGGGCTACGAGGTCGAGGCGGTCGCCGCCAACCTCGCCGAGGAGGCCGACATCCAGCGCGTGGTCGCCCGCCATCGCGACCGCTTCGGGCGCCTCGACGTGCTCGTCAACTCCGCCGGGGTGGGCATCGGCGCGGCGGTCGGCGACATCCAGGCCAAGCGCGTCGACATGCAGCTCGACGTCAACCTGCGCGCCCTCGTGCTCTTCTACCGCGAGTGCACGACGATGTTGCGCGAAGCCGGCGCCGAGCACCGCAACGCGCTCGTCGTGAACCTCTCCTCGATCTCCGGCAAGTCCGGCCAGCCGTGGCTGTCGGTCTACTCGGCGACGAAGGCCGCGGTGATCGGCTTCACGCAGGCGATGAACAAGGAGCTCAACGCCGACGGCGTCAAGTCGGTCGCGCTGGCGCCGGGTTTCGTCGACACGCCGATGACCGACTTCATCAAGGACAGCGTCTCGGCCGAGGAGATGATCCGGACCTCCGACGTCGCCGACGCGGTCCGCTTCCTGCTGCACCTCTCCCCCGCCTGCGTCGTGCCCGAGATCGTGTTCCAGCGCCCGGGCGAGGCGCTCTGAGAAATTCGCGCAAGCTCCGGGAAGTTCCGGCGTTTCCAGTGACGGTAAGGTTCACTGCGGATGGGAGCTGGAAGGCGTGTGAGTGCGCGCGGACGGGTCGAGTCGCCGGAGATCCTGCAGATGCGCCTGGAGCGCGTCGAGCACGAGGCCGCCAGCCGCCAGCGCCAGCTCGAGCGCTACGCCGCCGACCTGCGCGAGGTCTTCAAACGCGAGCGCGCCCGCGCCCAGGAGCTGCGCGCCTCCTACATGGCGACCGTCCGTGCTCTCTCCAACGCCGTCGAGGCACGTGATGCCTACACGGGCAAGCACGCCGACCGGGTCAACGCGTACGGGCTCGAGCTCGCGCGCCGGGCAGGACTCGACGTCGTCGGCCGGCCCGAGCTCGAGTTCGGCTTCCTGCTCCACGACGTCGGCAAGGTCGCGGTCCCGGACGCGATCCTGTTCAAGACCGGCCCGCTGACCGAGGACGAGCGCGCGCTGATCGCCCAGCACCCCGTGACGGGGGCGGAGATCCTGCGCGACGTGACGTTCCTCGGTGACGGCATCGACGTCGTCCGCCACCACCACGAGCGCTGGGACGGCGGCGGCTACCCGGACGGCCTCGCGGGCGAGGCGATCCCGCTCCCGGCCCGGGTGTTCGCGGTCGCCGACACGCTCGACGCGCTGACCTCAGACCGACCCTACCGCGACGCCGTCGGCTGGGATGTCGCGCGCGAGATCGTCCACGACGCGGCCGGCACCCAGTTCGACCCGGCCGTGGTCGCGGCCTACGACGCGATCGCCGATGCGGTCTTCACCGCCCTCGCCGAGAGCGTGCGCTGAGGTGGCCCGGACGATCCTGATCGTCGACGACGACCCGAGCATCCGGCGGCTGATCGCCGCCACGCTCGAAGACGTCTCCGGGTACCGCCTGACCGAGGCCGGCAACGGGCAGGAGGCGCTCGCCCGCGCGCAGGACGCGCGCCCGGAGATCGTCTTCCTGGACGTCGAGATGCCGCAGGTCGACGGCGTCGAGGCCTGCCGGCGACTGCGCTCGGACCCGGCGACCGCCGGCGCCACCATCGTGATGCTGACCGGAGAGACTGACGAGCGGGTCGCGCGCGACGCGGTCGCCGCCGGAGCCGACCTCTTCCTCACGAAGCCCTTCTCCCCGCTGCGTCTGCTGCAGATCGTGGACCGCATCGGCCGACGGCTGAGCGGCTGATAGCTTCGCGGCCGCTATGAAGCTCGGTCTGCACATCGGTTACTGGGGTCTCGGACTGTCCGCTGAAGAGCAGCTCGCGCTGGTCCGCGAGGCGGAGTCGCTCGGCTACGACTCGGTCTGGGCCGCGGAGGCCTACGGCTCCGACGCCGCCACCATCCTCGGCTGGCTCGCCCAGGCGACGGATCGCATCCGCCTCGGCTCCGCGATCTTCCAGATGCCGGGTCGCACCCCCGCGATGACCGCGATGACGGCGGCGACGCTCGACAACCTGTCGGGCGGGCGGATGATCCTCGGGCTTGGCTCGAGCGGCCCGCAGGTGGCCGAGGGCTGGCACGGCCAGCGCTTCAACCCGCAGCTCGCCAAGACGCGCGAGTACATCGCCGTCGTGCGGATGGCGCTGGCCCGCGAGCGCGTGGCGTTTCAGGGCGAGACGCTCGAGCTGCCGCTGCCGGACGGACCCGGCAAGTCGCTCAAGCTCACGATCGCGCCGGTGCAGGAGCGGATCCCGATCTACCTCGCGGCGATCGGCCCGAAGAACACGACGCTGGCCGCCGAGGTCGCCGACGGCTACATGCCGTTCCTGTTCTCGCCCGAGCACGTCGATCAGATCCGGCCGCTGCTCGAGGACGGCTTCGCCCGCGCCGGCCAGGGTAAGGGCTTCGCGGACTTCGACATCGCGCCGACCGTCAACGCGTTCGTCGCCGACGACCTCGATTCGGCGCGCGATGTGATGCGGCCGTTCCTCGCGCTCTACATCGGCGGCATGGGCTCGCGCGAGAAGAACTTCTACAACCGGATCGTCTCGCGCTACGGCTTCGAGGACGCCGCCCGAGAGGTACAGGAGCTCTACCTCGAAGGGCGCAAGGAGGAGGCGGCCGCGAAGCTGCCCGGTGAGCTGATCGACCTGGTGACGATCTGCGGTCCCGAGGATCGCGTGCGCGACCGGCTCGCCGCGCTCGCCGCGGCCGGTGTCGGGACGGTCGTGATCACGCCGATGGCGTGGACGTTCGCGGACCGGCTGCACCAGCTGCGCCGGGTCGCCGAGCTCGCGCCGTGACGGCGCGACCGGCGGCGGCGCTGCGGGCGCTGCGGTCGGGTGACGCCGAGGGCATGCGCGCCGTGCTCGAGGCCTGTGAGTGCAGTTGGGCGGAGTTCGCGCCCGCCGGCTGGACTCCGCCGCCGGCGGGAGGGGCGCACTGGCTCTGTGAGCTCGAGCACGGCCCCGACTGGACGCGCGTCGCGGAGTGCGAGGATGCGATCGTCGGGTTCGCGAGCTGGAGCGAGGCGCGCGACGCCGCGTTCGGGCCTCCGATCAGCGGCGTCGCGAACCTCAACGCGCTGTTCGTGCACCCGAGCTGGTGGCGTCGCGGGATCGCGGCGCGGCTGCTGGAGGAGGCCGAGGCGGCGATGCGCGACGCGGGCTACGCCTGGGGGCGGCTGTTCACGCCGCGGGGCGCGCCGGCCGAGCGCTTCTACCGCGCGCGGGGCTGGATCGCCGATGGCCGGCTCGCGTGGCATCACGTGCTCGGTTTCACCGTTATCGGATACGCGCGCGAGCTGTGAGCCGCATCTTCCTCGGCGCGTTCGGCGATCCCGGGCACGCGTTCCCGATGCTGGCACTCGGCGCCGCGCTCGTCGCGCGCGGGCACGACGTGTCGCTGCAGACGTGGGAGCAGTGGCGGGAGCCCGCCGCGCGTCTCGGGATCGGGTTCGCCGGGGCGCCCGAGTACCAGGTGTGGCCCACGCGCGAGAAGCCGCTCAAGCCCTACGCCGCGGCCGTGCTCGCGGCGCGCGAGACGCTTTTGCAGATCGAGGCGTTCGCGCCGGAGGCGGTGGTCGCCGACATCCTCACCCCCGCCCCCGCACTGGCCGCGGAGCTCGCCGGCGTGCCGTTCTCGTCGCTGATCCCGCACGTGTTCCCGTGGATGCCCTCGGGCTTCGCGCCCTACTCGATCGGCGCGCGGCTGCCGCGGACGCGGCTGGGACGCGAGCTCTGGCGCCGGACCGACCGGATGATCGCCCGCGGGCTCGAGCAGGGCCGCGAGGAGTACAACGAGTGCCGGCGGCGGCTCGGACTCCCGCCGCTGCCGTACGTGCACACGGCACTCTCGCGCGAGCTGACGATGATCGCGACGCTGCCCCAGCTCGAGTATCCGCGCGACTGGCCGGCGTGGACGCGGGTCGTGGGGCCGCTGCTGTGGGAGCCGCCCGGGCCGTCGGTCGCGCCGCCGCCCGGCGAGGAGCCGGTCGTGCTCGTCGCCCCGTCGACGTCGCAGGATCCTGAGCGGACGCTGCTGCGGGCCGCGCTGGCCGGCCTCGCGGACGCGCCCGTGCGCGTGATCGCCAGCTGGAACGGCGAACTCGATCCATCGGTCCCGATCCCGGGCAACGCCGTCGTCGTGCCGTGGCTGTCCTATGCGGCGGCAATGCCGAGCTGCGACCTGGTGCTCTGCCACGGCGGCCACGGCACGCTCGCGCGCGCACTCGTCTCCGGCTGCCCGGTCGTGATCGTGCCGGCGGCCGGCGACATGGGCGAGAACGCGGCGCGCGTCGATCGGCTCACCCTCGGCGTCCGCCTGCCGCGCCGCTACGGCACCGCGCGCGGCGTGCGGCTGGCGGTCGAGCGGGCGCTGTCGCGTCCGCGACTGCGCGAGCACGCACGCGCCGTCGCCCGCTGGGCCGCGGCGCACGACGGCCCGGCGACGGCGGCCGCCGAGATCGAGCGCTGGCTGGCCCGGCGGGCCTAGAACGGCGAAGGCCGCCCGTCGGGCGGCCTTCAGGAGAGCTGCGGGGGTGGGACTCGAACCCACAACCTTCGCCTTAACAGGGCGCCGCTCTGCCATTGAGCTACCCCGCAGTGTCGCTCCGAGCGCATGGGTCCCGGAGACGGCCCACAGGGTAGCTCAGTGATGCCGGCCTCGACCTCCGCGTGGCAGGTGGCGCACAGCAGCACCGCACTTCGCGGCGTCTGCCCTGCTGCGGCTGAGCGAGCGAGCGACGCCATCGCAAGCGATGCCGAAGCGCCTCGTGGCCGGATCGACGTGGAGGAACTGCAGCGCGCCGTCGTAACGGTCGTATCCGCAGATCAGCGCACTCGCCGCCCACCTCCGCCACGAGGATGGCTTAGACGCGCTGTTGCTCGCGGACATCGGTCGGCATGGACGCGCGCCGGGTCATCAGGCTGCCAACTTCGCCGCCAGCTAGTCGCGCTCCACCTGAGCCATAGGCTCTGCGGACCGAAGTTCGCCCCCCTCAGGTCAGCTTGTGACGGATCAGGTCGAGGATCCGCTGGCGCTCGACGGCCAGGTCGTGCATGCCCCCGGAGCCGTCGCCGGTGCGCGCAGCGGCGATGCGGCGGTCGAGGCGGTGGAGATCGAGCTGCAGGCCCTCGAGCTCGAGCGTCGCCGGCGTGGCGTCGAGCTGACCGGCGCGGATCACCAGCTCCGCCACGAGCCGCGCGAGGTCCTCGTCACCCGCGGGGAGGTCGCCCGCCGGCGAGCGCAGCCGGCCGCGCAGATAGGCTGCGGCGCGGCGCGTGGTCGGCGCCGAGAAGCGCTCCTCGGGATCGAGCTCGGCCAGCCGCGGCTCGCCCTCCTCGGGCAGCGCGATGCAGAGCGCCAGGAACGCACGCTCCTGCTGCTCGATGCGATCCGGCGCCGGGCGGCTGCCGTTGCCGGACGCCGGCCGCGCCGACGGCATCGGCCGCCGCGGAGCCATCGGGCGCAGCAGCGTCTCGCGCACGAGCGAGTCGCTCATGCCCAAGCGCCCGGCGACGAGCCGTACGAGATCGTCCTTGAGGATCGAGGCGGGCAGCGGCGCGATCATCGGCACCACCTCGCTCAGCACCCGGTCGCGGCCCTGGACGGTCCCCGTGTCGCCCGCGTCGAGCGCACGCTCGACCTGGAAGCGCACGACGGCCACTGCGCCGTCGAGCAGCGCCTGCATCGCGGCGGCGCCGTCCTGCTGGACGACGTCGGCCGGATCGCGCCCGGCGGGAAGCCGCACGATCCGGAACTCGACCCCGCGGCCGTGGCGCGCTGCGTTCGCGGCGCGCAGCGAGTCGATCGAGCGCGAGACCGCTTCCTGGCCGGCGCTGTCGGGGTCCTGGCAGAAGAGCGCCTCGGGCGCCATGCGCGCCAGCGCGCCGACCTGCGACGGCGTCAGCGCCGTCCCCATCGAGCCGACCACCTCCGTCACGCCCGCCTGGCGCAGCGCGATCGCGTCGGTGTAGCCCTCGACGAGCACCACGCGGCCCGTCCGTGCCGCGGCGGCGCGCGCGAGGTCGGCGCCGTAGAGGATCGATCCCTTGTGGAAGACCTCGTTGTCGGAGGAGTTGAGGTACTTGGGTCCTTGGGCCTCCCCCATCGCACGCGCCCCGAAGCCGAGGACAGCGCCGCGATGGTCGGCGAGCGGGAACATGATCCGCCCGCGGAAGCGGTCGTAGATCCCGCGGCCCTCGCGCGAGCGCGCCGACAGCCCGGCCGCCAGCAGCTCCTCCTCCGTGAAGCCGGCGCGCCGCGAGGCCATCAGCACCTTGTCCCATGCCTTCGGCGCGTAGCCGACGCGGTACTCGCGCAGCACGCCCTCCTGGAGCCCGCGCTCGGCCAGGTACTCGCGCGCCCGCGCCGCCTCGCCGCTCTCCCACAGCACGCGCACGTAGTACGCGGCGGTCCGCTCGAGCAGCGCCAGCAGCCGCTCGCGGCGCTCACGGCGCGCGGCGTCGCGCGGGTCCTCGGTCTCGCGTTCGAGCTCGACGTTGTAGCGGTCGGCGAGCGCCTCCAGCGCGCCCGTGAAGTCGAGCCCCTCAGTGGCCATCACGAACGCGAAGACGTCGCCCCCGGCGCCGCAGCCGAAGCAGTGGTAGAGCTTCTCGACCGGGTCGATGCCGAACGACGGCGTGCGCTCGTCGTGGAACGGGCACAGCCCCTGTAGCCGCCGCTGCCCGGCGCGGCGCAGCTCTGTGCGCGCCCCGACCAGCTCGGCGAAGTCGACCGCGTCGCGCACGCGCTCGCGCGAGTCCTGCGTATAGCGCGGCATCAGACCGGCAGGCCGTGCGGCACGTAGCGCTCGGACCAGCTGCGGATGGCGAAGCGATCGGTCATCCCGGCGAGGTAGTCGACCACACGATCCTCGCTCGACGCGCCGCGCGCGAGCTCCGGCGCGTCCTGCGGATGCTCCGCGAACCAGTCGAAGAGCCCGTGCAGGACCCGCTCGAGCTTCGCGTGCTCAGCGCGCGCGGTCGGACCGAGGTAGACCTGCTCGAACATGAACGTGCGCAGGCGCAGCATCGCGGAGCCGACCTCGTCACCCTGCACCACGTCGCCGGCGCGCTCGGAGTGCTCGACGAGGTCGTGGACCAGCCGGTCGATCCGCGCGGAGCCGGACGCGCCCAGCACCCCGAGCTCGCGCTCGGGCAGATCGCGCGGCGACAGCACGCCGGCACGCAGGGCGTCGTCGATGTCGTGGTTGATGTACGCGATGCGATCGACGAGCTTGACGATCCGTCCCTCGAAGCTTCCGGGCGTCCCGGCGCCGCTCGTGTGGCGCAGGATCCCGTCGCGCACCGGCGCGGTCAGGTTGAGGTCCTCGAGCACGTCGACGACTCGCAGCGAGTGCTCGTTGTGACGGAACCCGCGCCCGAAGCGCTCGCGCGCGCAGGCGTCCAGCACCGCCTCGCCGATGTGCCCGAACGGCGGGTGGCCGACGTCGTGGCCGAGCCCGATCGCCTCCGCCAGATCCTCGTTGAGCCCCAGCGCCCGCGCGACCGTGCGCGAGATCTGCGTGACCTCGAGCGTATGCGTCAGCCGCGTGCGGTAGTGGTCGCCCTCGGGGGCGACGAACACCTGCGTCTTGTGCTTGAGCCGCCGGAACGCCTTCGAGTGCACGATCCGGTCACGGTCGCGCTGGAACGGGGTCCGCAGCGAGCAGTCCTGTTCCGCCCGGGCGCGCTCGGCCGGGTACGACCGCGCGGCGAGCGGCGACAGCGTCGCCTCCTCGAGGGCCCGGATCCTGGTCGCGTAGTCGTCTCGCACCAGCACGCCTCCCATTGTGACCGCCCCTACGGCCACATACGGCGAGATGTCACGAAGAATGTGCAATCGCCGCCTGCGCGGCGGCTACACGTGCGATCGGCACCCGGTACGGCGAGCAGGAGACGTAGTCCAGGCCGGCCATGTGGAAGAAGTCGATCGACTCGGGATCGCCGCCGTGCTCACCGCAGATGCCGAGCTTGAGCGAGGCCTTGCGCTCGCGCCCTACCCAGGCGGCCAGCCGCACCAGCCAGCCGACGCCCGGCTTGTCGATCGTCTCGAAGGGCGAGCGGTCGATGATCTTGCGCTCCATGTAGACCGGCACGAACTTCGATTCCACGTCGTCGCGCGAGAAGCCGAGGGCGGTCTGGGTCAGGTCGTTGGTGCCGAAGGAGAAGAAGTCGGCGTGCTCGGCGATCCGGTTGGCCACGAAGCAGGCGCGCGGGAGCTCGATCATCGTCCCGACCGTGTAGTCGTCGCCCTCGTGCAGGCCCTCCTCGTCGCCGATGCGCACCACCAGAGCCCGCAGGATCCGCAGCTCCTCCTCGTAGTCGACGAGCGGGATCATGATCTCCGGGTGCGGCGGCTCGTCGACGGCCTGCGCGGCGCGCATGATCGCCCGCACCTGCATCTCGTAGATCTCCGGGAAGAGGATCCCCAGCCGGCAGCCGCGGGTGCCGAGCATCGGGTTCTCCTCGTGGATCTCCTCCACGCGCGAGAGCGTCTTCTCGAGCTGCGGCAGGTCGTCGGTGCACTCGATCCGCGCGCGCTCGACCTGAGCGCGCAGGTCCGGCAGGTTCTTCAGGAACTCGTGCAGCGGCGGGTCGAGCAGCCGGATCGTCACCGGCAGGCCGCGCATCGCGTCGAACAGGCCCTCGAAGTCGTCCTGCTGCAGCGGGAGCAGCTCCGCCAGCGCCGCGCGCCGGTCGTCCTCGGTGTCGGCCATGATCATCGCCCGCATCTTCGGCTGGCGGTCCTCGGCCATGAACATGTGCTCGGTGCGGCAGAGGCCGATCCCCTCCGCGCCGAACTCGCGCGCCCGCTTCGCGGCGCCCGGGTCGTCGGCATTGGCGCGCACCCCGAGCCGGCGGATCCCGTCCGCCCACTCGAGCACCCGGTCGAAGTACTCGTCGACCCGCGCGTCGATCAGCGGCACGTCCTCGAGCGTCACGCAGCCCTTCGTCCCGTCGATCGCGATCCAATCGCCCGCATGGATCTCGGTGCCGTCGACGGAGATGGTCTGGGCGTTGAGGTCGATCGTCAGCGCGTCGGCGCCGACGACGGCCGGCCGGCCCATCCCGCGCGCGACGAGCGCGGCGTGCGACGCCTTGCCACCCTCGGAGGTCAGGATGCCCTTGGCGGCGTGGAAGCCGGCGACGTCGTCGGCCTCGGTGTAGGGCCGCACGAGGATCACGTCGCGACCCTCCTCGGCGGCGGCGATCGCGTCGCTCGCGGTGAACACGACCTCGCCCTTGGCCGCGCCGGGAGAGGCGTTGACGCCGGAGGCGAGCACCTCGAAGTCGGCCTTCGGGTCGAAGGTCGGGTGCAGGAGCGCGTCGAGCGAGTTGGGATCGATCGTCGCGAGTGCCTCCTCGCGCGTCAGCAGCTCCTCGTCGACCGCGTCGCACGCGAAGCGCACCGCCGCCTGGGCGGGCCGCTTGGCGTTGCGGGTCTGGAGCATGTAGAGCTGCCCCTCCTCGACCGTGAACTCCGTGTCCTGCATGTTCTTGTAGTGACGCTCGAGCGTGCGCAGGATGTCCATCAGCTGAGCGTGCGCCTCTGGCATGACCTCCGCCATCTCGGAGATCTCCTTGGTGTTGCGCACACCGGAGACCACGTCCTCGCCCTGGGCGTTGACGAGGAAGTCGCCGCTGGGCTCGGGCGCGCCGGTGATCTCGTCGCGCGAGAACGCGACGCCGGTGCCGCTCGTGTCGCCCTTGTTGCCGAAGACCATCTGCTGGACGTTGACCGCGGTGCCCCACTCGTCCGGGATGCGGTTGATGCGCCGGTAGGAGGCTGCGCGCTCGCCCGTCCAGGAGTCGAACACCGCGCGGATCGCCTGGCGCAGCTGCTCCTGCGGGTCCTGCGGGAACTCGTAGAGCTCCTTGAAGCGGGCGGTCAGCTCCTTCAGCGCGTCGACGTCGAGCTCGGTGTCCTGCTTGACGCCGCGGTCTCCCTTGACCTCCTTGATCGCATCCTCGAACTGCTCGCCGCGGATGCCCTGGGAGACGTTGCCGAACATCTGCACGAAGCGCCGGTAGGAGTCCCAGGCGAAGCGCTCGTTCTCCGTCGAGCGCGCGAGGCCCTCGACCGACTCGTCGTTGAGCCCGAGGTTGAGGACGGTGTCGAGCATCCCCGGCATCGACTCGCGCGCGCCGCTGCGCACCGAGACCAGCAGCGGATCCTCGGCGTCCCCGAGGCGCTTGCCGGTGTGCTCCTGCAGGCGCTCGAGTGCCTCCGCGACCTCCTCGGCCATCCCGTCGGGCTCCTGCTGGCCGTCGCGCATGTAGGCGACGCACGCCTCGGTGGTGATCGTGAAGCCGGCCGGAACCCGGTCCGCGCCGAGGACGCGAGTCATCTCCGCGACGTTGGCTCCCTTGCCGCCGAGCAACTCGCGCATGTCCCTGGAGCCCTCGGCGAAGTCGTAGACCCACTTGCGTTCGCCCATGCAGCCGATCCTAACCGGGGCCGAGGAGGAGTAGTGTCGGAAGCGCATGACCCGCACGGTCGGCCTCTCGGATGCGGAGATGGAGCGGCTCTCGGATGCGTTCGACCGCTTCATCGACGCGCTGCGCCGTGCCCGCGGGCGGGTGCCGGTCGGGTCCGACCACCATCTGAC
>JAXDHR010000155.1:0-27842 GCA_034664425.1 Solirubrobacteraceae bacterium | reverse complement strand
CGCGACCCATCAAGATAGCACAGGCAGGCGCGGACCCCTGTGCGGGGCGCTCGGCGCTCACGGACCCCGTCCGGCCCGGGTCCCGTATGTGGCGGGAAGGGCGTCGGTGGACGGCTACGACTATCGGCCGAGTGGCGGGAATTGTAGCCGGTTGGCGCCCCGACGCAAACCGTCGCGTCGATTAGCATCGCCCCGTGCTGCCGGTCTCGATCGTGATCTCGACGCGCGACCGTCCGGCGCTGCTACAGGACGCAGTCGCCTCGATCCTGGCAGGCGACACCCTCCCGCGCGAGCCGATCGTCGCCATCTCCGACGATGACGTCATCGTCGACCGCGCGTGGCTGCGGACGCTCGTACAGCCGCTGCTCGACGCCGAGCGCGTCGTGGAACCCGAGGTCTTCCCGGGCCGGCTGTTCGCCGACGTGCTCTCAGGCAACAACCTCGCCGTGCCGCGCGCGGCGTTCGCCGAGGTCGCGCTCGTCGACGAGCGCCTTGGGCCGGGCGGCGAATTCCCGTCTGCGCCGCTTTCTCCACGGCGCCGTCGTCCACCATCTTGGGAGCCGGCGTGGGCGTGCGCTGGCCGAGCTGAGCTGGACCGCGCGGACCCTCACATGCGCCGGCGGCTCGGCCGCAACGTCCGCTGGCGGGCTCAGCCGGCTCTTGCCCGTGGGGCGCGGGGGGATGGGGTGGCGGCCCGCGAGGCGATCCACCTCCCGGGGCTGGCCTCGGGGCTGTTCGGTTGGTTGACGCCGGCAGCGCGAGAACGGCGAGGACGCGCGGCTCAGCGCCTGAGCAGGCGTTCGCGCACGAGCCATTCGAGCGCGCCCATGGTCATCCCGGCCATGGCGAGGAGCTCGCCGGCCACCACGGTTGCGGTGCGGGCGCCGACGGCCCGCCGGGTTCGCGCGAGGACCTCGGCGGCGATGCGGCGCGGGATGTATGCGTCGCCGGGCGCGAGATGCTTGGCGTAGAACGCCCCCTTGCCGCGACCGTAGTCCCAGCGCTGGCGGACGCGAGCGGCGCGGGGACGCCAGGCCCGATGCAGCACGACGGCGCCGGGGACGTGACGAACGGTCGCGCCGGCATCGAGCAGCCGCAGGCCGAGGTCGTTGTCGTCGGCGGCGGCGTACCGCGTGCCGGGCCCCAGCCGGTCGTCGTAGCCCCCGACCGCGAGCACGAGCGCCCGCGGCAGCGCGACGTTGGCCCCTGCGATGACGTCACGTGGCTGGCGGCCCCGGTAGACCTCCGGCCGGTCGAGTGTCACGAGTGCGGCCGCAGGGACCGTCCCCGAGCCGTCCTCGGCCGGGGCGGCGAGCACGCGACCCGTGGCGATTACGGGCTCCGCGCCGTGCGACCGGCCGGCCAGCAGCTGCTCCAGCCAGCCGGCCTCGACGAACATGTCGTCGTCGAGCAGCACCACGACGTCGCGCGTCGCGAGCCGCACGCCGGCGTTGCGCGCCCGGCTCACCCCGATCGTGGCGACGTGCTCGTAGCGGACCCGGCAGCCGTCCACGCTGCCGAGCGAAGCGAGCTCGGCGTGCGGCGAGCGGCTCTGGTCGATCACCACGATCTCGGCCGGGAGCGCGTCGCCGGCGAGTACCGACCGGACCGTGTCGAGCAGCATCGCCGGCCGCTCGCGCGAGCAGATCACCACACTTGCGTCGAGCGTCATCGGGGGAGGCCCGCCCGCAGGCCGTAGAGCGCACCGGGGCCGAGCGCGGCCAGCGCGCGCGTGTGCTGGCGGGCGCGAAAGGCGTCACCGTCGCGCGCGGCGGTGCGCAGCCCGCGCAGGTGGAGCGTCACGTAGGCCGCGAGCACGCGTGCGGCGAAGCCGTCGCGGCGCCGGGCGAGGAGGCCGACGAGCGCGCCGACACCGTAGCCGTAGGACCAGCGTGACGCGAGCCGGCGTCCGGCGTCCTGGCGCTCGTGGCGCACGACGACGGCCGGGTCGTAACGCACGAGCTCCCCGGAGCCGAGCAGGCGGTCGAGCAGCTCGAGGTCCTCGGCTGCCCGCCCGGGCGAGCCCGCGCCGAGCCGCTCGTCCCAGCCGCCTTGGGCCCGCAGCGTCGCGGTCCACGCGGCGAAGTTGCCGCCGCTGCCGACCTGCCAAGGCGTCCGGCGGCCGCGGTGGTCGACCGCCGCGCCGCCCTCGCGCAGCGAGATCGCATGCAGGCCCGGCGCCGGCGGCCCGAGCGCGAGGATGCGCCCGGTGACCGCGGTCGGCCGCGGATCGCGTGCGAACGCGGCGACGAGCGTGCGCACCCAGTGCGGGTCCGGGACGCAGTCGTCATCGGTCACCGCGAGCACGGCACCCGAGGTCTCCGCCAGGCCCCGGTTGCGCGACGCCGACAGTCCACGGCGCGTCTGCTCGACGTAGCGCGCCGGCAGACCGCAGGCCATGACGATCTCCCGCGCCCGCGACGACGGCGCCTGGTCGACGACGACGACCGCCCCGGGCCGCTCGCTGCCGCCGGCAAGTGCCGCCAGACAGCGATGGAGCGCATCGGGCCGGCCGCATGTGGCGATCGCGACCGCGACGTCGGCGGCGGTCAGCGGCCGTGCCACAGCGCTCCGTAGCGGCGCCAGACGCGCGCCTCGGCATCGGCGAGCACGATCTCCGCCGGTCGCGAGGCGTCGAGCATCTCGACGTGGCGGATCGTTCCGGCGAGACGGCGGTAGGCCGCGGCCCAGTCGTCGAGGCGCTCGGGCTCGTACTCGCCCTTGCGTGCGTGCATGACGGCGCCGGGCGCGTCCAGCACCAGCACGAGGTCGGGCTTGGGGATCACGTGGCGCTGGACGCGCCGGGAGAACGCGGCCACGGGGCGCAGCCGGCGGCCCGAGGGCACGGCCGCATCGAGCGTATAGCGGTCGAAGAGAACGACGCGGCCGTGCGCCCGGTGGTAGGCGCCGCGCAGGTAGCGCGACCAGAGGATCGCCACGCGGGCGGTGAACACGAGTCCGGGCATGCGCAGCGCATCGGCCCGCGGCAGCCAGCCGCCGGTCAGGCCGAGGTACTGGACGCGCGTGGGCAATGGCAGCGAGCGCTCGAGCCCGTCGACGAGCGTGGACTTCCCAGCGCCGTCGGGGCCGAGCACCGCGACGGTCAGGCCGCGGCCGGCGCGCAGGCCGGCGAGCCGGGACCTCAACCGGCTGCGGCGACGCTCGCGGCGTGGCGCCCGCACGGATGCCAGCCGTTCCAGCCCGTCCCAGTCGCCGGCGGCCGCAAGCGCGACGATC
The DNA here is from genome assembly GCA_034664425.1 of Solirubrobacteraceae bacterium. Lineage (GTDB taxonomy): Bacteria > Actinomycetota > Thermoleophilia > Solirubrobacterales > Solirubrobacteraceae > DATBDM01. The sequence goes on along the minus strand of JAXDHR010000155.1, from coordinate 24,605 downwards.
CGCTCCGGATCGATCCCGTGCCCCGACGCGAGCCGGCGCAGAGCCGACGGCGCGGCGGCTGCGCTCGCGGCGAGCGCCTGCACCTCGGAGCGCTGCCGTGCGGGGATCCCGCCCTTCTCGAGCAGGCCGCGCAGGGCGAGGATCCAGAACAGCCACCCGTCGGGGGGTTGCGGCAGCGGTCGCGCGCGAGCGACGGCGAGCACCTCGCCGGCGCCGATCGCCAGTTCGGCAACGTGCAGCGCGGTCTGCACGTGGATCCACAGAAAGCGCCCGCTCGCCGCGTCGTGGTCGGCGGCGTGGACGTCGCCCGGCGTCGCGCGGATCGGCAGAAACCCCTCGGCCTCGAGCACGGCGCCCGCACGGGCCAGTCCGCCGGGCGACACGAGGACGTCGACGTCGCCCGCCCTCTGAGCGAGCTGCCCCGCCGGTCGCAGCAGCGACCATTCGAGCCCGGACTCGTCGAAGGCGGCGAACAGGCGGCCGAGGCGCGACGGGATCGTGCCGGCGGCGACGGCCGCCATCAGGGCGTCCAATCCCCGAGGTAGCGCTCCTGCACCGGACGGAACCCGCCGTCGGCCACGAGGTGGCCGTGCTCGAGCAGGATGGCCCGCTCGCACAGCCGCTCGAGCATCGGGTGGTCGTGCCCCGTGGCGATGACGATGCCCCCCTGGTCGAGCAGGTCGCGCGCGTAGGCGCGAACGTGATCGCGGAACTCGTGGTCGAGCGCCTCGTGGATCTCGTCGAGCAGCAGGATCGTCGGCTCCGTGCGCTCGACGACGGCGAGGCCGAGCCGTGCGCGCATGCCCTGCGAGTAGCTGCCGACGAGCCGCTCGAAGTGCTCCTGCAGTCCGCTGCGCCGGCGCACCTCCGGGACCTCGGCGCGCGCCTGCGCCGGCGTCATCCCCGCCAGCACGCCGAGCAGCAGCGTGTTCTCGAGCCCGGTCAGCGCGGCCATCACCCCGGCCTGCACCGACAGCAGCGAACCGACCCGGCCGGCGACGTCGAGCCGGCCGACGTCCGGCTCGAGCACGCCGCCAAGCGTGCGCAGCAGCGTCGACTTGCCCGAACCGCTCGGCCCGAGCAGCGCGACGCCCTCGCCCGGCTCGATCGCGAAAGAGACGTCGCGCAGCGCCCAGTTCCCACCGCCGCCGCGCCGGATCCGCGCGAGCGTCGGACTGACCTTGCGCTGCTGACGGTCGAACAGGTAGTGCACGCCGACCGCCTCGGCTCGGATCCCGCTCGTCACTCGCCCACCAGCTTCGCGAAGTGCCGCTGCTCGCTGCGATAGATCGGGATGAACAGGACGGCGATCGCAGCTCCGACGACCGCCGGGTAGAGCAACTCCCACGCCGGCGGCGAGGTCCCGAAGAAGAACACGTGCCGGTAGGCCTCGAACAGGCCGGTGAGCGGGTTGAACTTGATCCAGTCGCGGACGCTCGGCGAGACCTCCGCGAGCGCGACGAGGCCGGGCGCGGCGAAGTAGGCGATTCGCAGCGACTGCGCCGCCAGCAGCTTCACGCTCGGCACCCAGAGACCGAGCAGCGCAGCCGGCCAGGCGATGCCGAACGCCAGCAGCAGCGTGACCGCCACGAGCACGGGAAGCCACAGCAGCGCCGCCGTCGGCGCGACGCCGTAGACGACCATCGTGATCGGGAACATCAGGAAGCTGGCCCCGAACGCGAGCGACTCGGTCAGGACCGCCGCGGGAGGGATCAGCATGCGGTCGAAGCGCATGTTGAGCAGGATCGGCTCGCGCGCGGAGACCGCGTTCAGCGCGCTCGTGGCCGACAGCAGCACGATCTGGAACGGCACGATCGAGCAGGCGAGGCTGAGCCCCGCCGCCGTCCCGCTGCGGTTGAGGATCAACCGCAGCAGCAGGTACACGCCGACGAGCGCGAACGGGTCGACGAGCCACTTGACGACCTGCCAGGAGCCGCGGCCGTACCGCACCCGCAGGTCGCCGCGCGCGAGGGCGGCCATGACGTGGGCGCGCCGGCGCCACGGGTCTATCCGCGATGGTGCGGCGGCGGTCGACCTGCGCTGGGCCGAGCCCGTTCCGATCGCCATCAGTCCACCATCAGCGCGCGGGCGAGCCGGAGGACGAATCGCCCGACGCTCGAACGGTCGGGTTGCAGGCGACCGACGAGGTGCGCGTCGGTGCGCTCGGTCACGATCTCCGCGGCGCCGGTGAAGGCGGCGGCGTAGCCGCTCGCGCGGGCGGCCGCGGCCTCGCGCGGGCCCGCCTTGCCGTGCGGATAGGCGAAGCTGCGCGGCGACGGCTCTCCGAGCCGCTCGCGGCCCTCGACCAGCGCCCGGCCGAGCGCGTCGTCGTCCAGGGCGGGCATCGCGTCGTGGTCGCGCGAGTGAAAGCCGATCTCCCAGCCGGCGTCACGAAGGCCGCGCGCACCCTCGGTATCGAGCGGGACGGGCGCGCCGCCGCCACGCTCGTCGAGTCCGGCCGCGAGAGCGGCGCGCCGCCGCGGCTCGAGCTGCTCGATCGCAAAGGCCAGCCGCCCGATCGCCCGTGGCCGCCGCGCGAGCGCGTCGACGACGAACTGCGCGTCGATGCCGGGCAGGTCGCCCGGGGTGAGCCGGCCGCCGTCCACCGCGGCCTGCAGGCGCTGCCACCAGAACGGCCGCTCGGCTCCGCACAGGAACGCGGTCGCCACCGCGCCGTGCTCGGCGACGACCGGCGCCGCGTGCTCGAGGTGCGAGCGCAGGTCATCGTCGAAGGTGAGCGCGATGGGGATCTGCTCGCCGGGCCGCCGCTCGCGCGCGGCCGGGAGTAGCTCGGATGCGCGCACGAGCCGGTAGCTCGCCCCGAGGTGCCCGACCAGGCGGTGCAGCCGCGCGGCCTCGAACGCGGGCTCGATCTCGGTGGCCGGGTCGCCGGCGCGCGGAGCGACATCGTGCAGCACGAGCGCCGCGCCTCGGACGGCACGCCGACTGCGCGCGCGGCGCTCGAGCTGTCGGGCGAGCGCGACGCGCATCCGCTCCTCGACCACGCCGGGCACGAGCGCGCGCGTGTGACGCAGGGCGCGGCGGGTCATACCGCCTCTTCGGCACCGACGCCGAGCAGCGTGAGCCCGCGCAGGTGCACGTCGGGATAGAGATCGAGCGGGAAGTCACGCGCCGGGGCCGGCCCAGCGAGCACGACGGTGCCGAGGTCGTCGACCGCGGCGAGCGCGCGTTGGATCGCTGCCTCTTCGCCGGTGGTCTCGATGATCACCGCGGGGCGCTGGCCGGCGTTCGCGAGCCGCACCGCGAGCAGCGACCGCAGGGCCCCCGCGCGCGGGCCGTCGCCCTCGACGGCCACGGTTCCGACGGGGAGCACAGCCGCGATGGCCTCCGCCCCGGTCATTCGGGGACGGCTCGGACTGCGTCGTAGGCGGCCTCCACGACGGCCTGGACCGAGAGGCCCGCCGTACCCGACACCTCGGGGGGACGACCGTGCAGGACGGCGTCGGCGAAACGCTCGACGAAAATCACGCGCTCATCGCGCTCGGAGACCGCGGGTAGGGGCGTCCACGTGCCGGGCACCAGGCCGCCGGCGGCGCGTTCGCTGTAGGCGGACGCCTCCGGCTCGAGCCGGATCGTACCGTGCTCGCCCCATAGCTCGAAGCGCGTGGGCGGCGCCCCGCGGGTCGCGGCCGAGCCGGTGAAGGACGCGATACCGCCGCCGGCGAGCGCCGCAGAGACGGCGATGCCTGCCTCGACCTCCGCTCCGGCGGGCGTGTAGCTGGTCGCAAGGATCCGCGCCGGCAGCTCGCCGGCCACGTGCGCCACGAGGTCGACGTAGTGCGTGAGGTTCATGATCAGGACGCCCCCGCCCGCGCGGCGGCGGCTCCCGCGCCAGTCCGACGCGGCGCGCCCGGAGAAGCCGCCGATCCAGTAGGCCGCCGGCTTGTCGGCGTGGAAGAGGACCGCGGCGCCACGGAGCGGCCCCAGGGCGCCTGCCTCGACGAGCGCCCGCGCGGCCCGGACGGCGGGCAGGTAACGATAGGGAAAGCAGACGGACAGCGCGACGTTCGCCGCGGCCGCGGCGCCGACGATACCCCGCGCCGCTGCGACGTCCTCAGCCAGCGGCTTCTCGACCACGATGTGAAGGCCGGCCTCGGCGCCCCGGACCGCGAGCGGCGCGTGCTGGTCGTGCGGCACGCAGAGGAAGACCGCGTCGACGCGCGCGGGATCGAACGCCGCTGCGAGCGTCGGTGCCACCGTGCCGCCGAAGCGCGCGGCGACCGCCTCGGCCAGCGCCGGCGTGGCGTCGTGGCAACACGTCAGCTCGGTGTTGGCGGCGGCTGCCACGGCACGGGCGTTGGCCCACCCGATGTCGCCGCAGCCGATGAGGGCGAAGCGCAGGGGGCGGCGGGGCCTGGCCGGCGCCGCCAGCGCCGGTGCGTCGAGCCGCGGACGCGGCGCTGCGAGCGCCGGGCCGCTGAGCAGCGGGCGGCGGCGGACCCGGTCGGGCACGAGGGACCAGTCGAGGTGGGTGTGGCGCAGCTCGCCCGCGGCGAGGCGCCGGTAGCCGTACTCGATCTCGCGCGGATCGAGGGCGACCCCAGCCAGGTCGGTGACGTCGATGTGGTCGTCGGCCACGGCCGCGAGGAAGCGCTTGGCGAGCGTGCCGAACGGGTCCTCGCCGCTGCGGCGCATCTCGGTCGCGAGCGCGCTGATGTGCGCGCCGACGAGCCTCAGCCGCTTGCGCTGGAACTCTCCGAGCCGCGGCTGCTCGGTGATGCCGCGGGGTGAGCCGAGCAGGACGACGGCCCCGCCGGACCGGGCGGCCGCGATCGCGGACCCGATCGCCTCGGGCGCGCCGGTGGCCTCGATCACGACCGCGGCGCCGACCTCCTCGAGGTCCTCCCCGGCCGTCAGGAAGCTTTGCGCGCCGGCGGCCCGCGCGGCGGCCTCGGCGCGGTTGGTCCTGGCAACCACCGTGATCGCGCCGGGGTTCTCGAGTGCGGCGAGCCGCAGCGCGAGCGCGCCGATGGGGCCGGCACCGATCACGCACAGCGAGTCCCCCGGCGTGAGCTGCGCGCGACGCACGCCGTAGCCGGCGATGATCGCGAGGTAGGCCAGCGCAGCGTCGCGGTCGCGCACGCCCACCGGGACAGGGGTCACCCAGGACGCGGGGACCGTGACGACGGAGGCGTGGCGCGCGCGTGCGACCGCGACCCGGGTGCCGGCGGCGAGGTCCACACCCCTGCCGGCGGCGAGCACGCGGCCCGCGCCGGAGTAGCCCGGGGCGAACGGCAGCGGCGGCTGGGCGTTGGGCAGTCGAAGCCACTGCGCGCGCTCGGTTCCGGGGCTGATCGCCGACACCTCGAGCGCAACGGTGACCTCTCCCGGACCGGGGAGCCGCACCTCGAGCGGGCGCAGCTCGGCGCGGCCGGGCCGTGTGACGAGGACGCCGAGACCGCCGACGACGCTGCGCTGGTGACGGCGGACGGCGGACGCTCGGGCCTGTGCCCAGTCGATCGTCGCGCGGCGCGCGAGCGGCAGCTCGGCGTCGGTGTGCCCGGCGGCGACCAGCGCACGGTCGAGGCCCGACCGGATGAGGTCCTTGGATCGCGCGCGCATCGGGACAGGATAGGTTGGGCGCCGTTGCGATCCCTCGTCCTCCTGTTAATCGCCGACCTACTGGTCGTGGCGGGCGCGGCAGGCGTCACCACGCTGCTGCGGCCGGCCCGGACGAGCGACGCGCTGGTCGAGCTCGGAGTGCTGTGCGCGGCCTCTGTCGCCGGAATCGAGCTGGCGGCAGCCGCGGCCGGCGCGCTCGAGCCCGGCGTATTGCTCGCCCTGGCCGCCGCGTGGGCACTTGCCGGCGCCTTCGCCTGGCGGCGCGGGGACGCGCTCCCCCGGCCGCCCCGGCTGGCCCTCCGCGAGCATCCCTGGGCGAGCGCCCTCGTGATGCTCGCCACCGTGGCGCTCCTGTGGCGGCTCGTCGTCTCCGTCGTGCTCCCGCCGTACGCCTACGACGCCCTCACCTACCACCTCACGATCGTCTTCGACTGGGTGCGCTCGGGCGGCCTCGGCGTATCGGACCTGAGCCTGTGCTGCGCCCGCTACCCGTCCAACGCCGAGTTGATGTTCGCGTGGAACGCCGTGCTCACCGGGTCACAGACGTTCGTCGACACGGTCGAGGTCGGCTTCGCCCTGCTCGGCGCGGTGGCCGTCGCCGCGCTCGCGCGCACGGCAGCCGTGCCGCGCGCCGGCGCTATGGCCGCCGGCGCGCTGTTCGCATGCACGCCCGTCCTCCTCGCGCAGGGCTCAACCGCCTATGCGGACGTGATGATCGCTTCCGTCGGTCTCGCGGGCCTGCACCTCGTCACCCGCTTCGCCGCGACGGGGCAGGCGCGGCTGCTGATCCCGGCGGGACTCGCGGCAGGGCTCCTCCTGGGCACCAAGGGCACGGGCATCGTGTGGGCCGCCGTCCTGACGGTCGCGGTGCTCGTCCTCGTCGTCCGCGGTCGTCGCCGGACGGTCGGCGCGGCCGGTGCGTTCCTCGCCGGCCTGCTCGCGCTCGGCGCCTGGTGGTACGTGCGCAACTGGATCGACACCGGCAACCCGGTCTTCCCGTTTCGGGTCAGCGCCGCGGGCACGACGATCTTCAGGGGGCCGCTGCGGGTCTCCGACGTCCTCACCGTCCCGCCCGGCGGCCCCGAGCCGTGGCCGGTGTCGGTCGTGCGCGCCTGGGTCGCCGATCTGCACTTCTGGACCCAGCGCCCGTACCAGTACGAGCAGCGTGTCGGCGGGCTCGGGCCGCTGTGGTCCTGGCTCGGCCTGCCGCTGCTCGCCCCCATCGTGGTCGTCCTCGTGCGTCGCCGCAGCCTTGCGCTCCTGTGGCTCGGCCTGATCGCGCTCGTGTTCCTGCTGGCGCCGTATCGGTGGTGGTCGCGCTTCACGATCGACCTGATGGCGGCGGGCGGGGTGGCGATCGCCGCGAGCGCGGCCTGGGCGCCGCGGCGCTGGATGCGATGGGTGGTGCAGGTCGCCGCACTGCTCCTCGCCGCCGCCGGCGTGGGTCTGACGTCCTATGCCATCGACCCCGCGGCGCACGCGCACCCGGTGTCCGCGCGGCGCGTGTTGCAGCTGGCGAAGGGGCGCGCGGCGGACCGCACGCTCGGACGGGTGTTCTTCCCCGAGTACCGCTTCCTCGACCGGATGCCGGCCGCCGCGGCCATCGTCGTCGATCTGCGCGCCCCCGCGTCACGCTTCACCGCGCCGCTGTTCGGCGCCGGCCTCTCCCGCCGGGTGCTGCCGGCCGGGCCCGGCCCGCCGCCGCGCGGGGCCTGGCTGGTCACGGGCGCGGGCCGGCCGCTCGATCGCCTCGCCCGCGCTCGCGGGTACCAGCTCGTGTCCGACGTCCGCGGGCTGCACGCCTGGCGGCCCGCGCGCTGAGCCAGCGGGCCGTGGCGAGCGGATCGCGCCGCGCCGCGGCGCGCAGCTCGCGCGCGGCGGCTCTCCACTCCCGCCGCGCGCGATGCGCGCCGGCACGATCGAGATGCAACCGCAGGTACGCGCGCCGCTGGAGCGCCGTCCCCCGCTGCTCGGGATGGCGCGCGAAGTAGCCCGCCAGCACCATGCGGCCGGCGCGGCCGCCCGCGGCGACATCGGCGGTCCGCGTCACCGAGTCGCCGTGGCGGCGGTAGCGCGTAACGACGGCGTCGACCCGCCGGACGGGAGCGAGCTCGACTGCGCGCAGCACGTAGTCCCAGTCGCCGCTGACCGGGAAGCTCGGATCCCAGGGCCCGGCGCGCTCGAGCACCGCACGCGGGAACAGGAGCGAGACGACGCGGACGTCGAAGCGGCCGAGGACCGTTGCCGGCGCGACGTCGCCCTCGAGCGTCGAGGCGATCGTCGACACCGGGTTCAGCGCCTCGTCGCACATCAGCGTCGCTCCGTAGGCGATCGCCTCGTCGTCGCCCACGGCCGCGAACAGTCGCGTGGTGCTTCCAGCCTCGACCACGTCGTCGGCGTCGAGGAAGCGGACGTGCGTGCCCCGGGCTGCGGCCAGACCCACATTGCGTGCCGCGTACGGACCGACATGCGCCGTACGGATCACGCGAACCCGCGGGTCGGGCGCGAGCAGGGACTCGACCGGCGTCGCGGAGCCGTCGTCGACCACGACGAGCTCGACGTCGCAGTCCTCGCGCAGCGCGCTCGCGACGGCCTCGCGCAGCCAGTCGGAGCGCGGCTCCCAAGCGGGCATGATCAGGCTGACCGGCACGCTCATCGCGCGAGCAGCTCGGAGACGGTGACGGGGCGCAGGCCGCGCTCGAGCAGCGCCGGGACGAGCGCTGAGAGCGCGGCGGCCGTGACCTCCCGCGTCCGCGTCCCGCGGTTGCCCGGCGCGATTCCGTCGTGCAGGCAGACGATGGCGCCGGGGCGGATCGTGCCGAGCACTGCTGCGACGACGCGTTTGGGGTCCTCAGCGCGCCAGTCCTCGGGGTCGACGTCGCGCAACACGACCGTCGAGCCGCGCGGCACCGCGCGCGCGACGCGCTTCGGCGCGGCGCAGTACGGCGGACGTACCAGCGTGGCCGCGACGCCGGCCGCCGCCGCAATCGCCGCCCGGGTCCGCCCGTCCTCGTCGCGGATCGCAGCGTGCCCCATCGCCTCCGGGTTCGCGTGGGTCCACAGGTGGCTTGCGAGCTCGTGGCCCGCCGCGGCAAGCGCTCTGACGGTCGCCGGGTCGCGCTCCACCGCCGGGCCGAGCAGGAAGAACGTCCCCTTGCAGCCGTGACGCTCGAGCGCGGCGGCGATCGCGGGGGTCCATTCACTCGGGCCGTCGTCGAAGGTCAGAGCGACCAACGGCCGCGCGTGCGGCGCGCGATAGAGCACGGGTGCGCCGCGCAGCCGAGGGATCACCGCGCGCTCCGCCGCGCGCGGACGCAGACGACGAGCGGAAACCGGGCGTCGGTCGCGGCAAGCTGGCTCGGCTCGAGGTCCTCGGCGGCCAAGCCCTCGAGGAACGCGACAGTCGCGAGCACGTTGCCGGGCGCGTGCACCTGCACTTCGGCGCCGAACGCGGACGCTACGAGGCGGGTCATCCCGGCGGGTGTGAAGCGCCACGCGTCCTCGAGCGGCGGGTCGACGAACCGGCTGACGACGGGCACGGTGACCAGCAGCACGCCACCGGGCCGCAGCGTCGCATGCGCGGTGGCGAGCGCGGCGGGCAGGTCATGCACGTACTGCAGCGTCTGCGTGAGCACGAAGCAGTCGAAGTGCGCTGCAGGCAGCGTGTCGCCGGGGCGGGCGAGGTCGGCCACGTAGGTGGCCCGCGGGTTGCTGGGATCGATGTCGAGCACGCCACGCTCGGTGACCGCGTGGCCGAGGCGGTCCGTATAGCCGGTGTCCTTGACCTCGAGCACGTTCCCGGTGATCGCCGACCGGTGCGCGGCGAGGAAGCGGTCGATGTACCAGCGGTCGACCGGTGTCCCGCGATCGTAGCCCCAGCCGCCGAGCGGCGTGGTTCGCGCGAGCGATCCGAGCCACACCGGCCGGTGGTTGCGGCGCAGCTGGCGCAGCGTCGCACGCAGCCTCATGTGGCGAAGGGGTCGACGCGATCCGGGGCGGCGGAGAGCCGCGCGGCGATGGCGACGAAGCTGCCCGAGGGCCCCACGCGCTCGAGCTCGTTGACCGCATGCCCGAGCCAGCACGCATGGAACGACGCCGAGAGTACGGCCGGCTCGATGCGGGCAGCCAGGCCGATCCGGCGCACGAGCTCCCGTCCCGGGCCGCCCTCGCCGAAACAACGCGCGAACGCGGCGAGCCGGTCGCCATCGCCCGCCGCGGCGAGGGCGGCGTCGACGATCGCATACGGCGCGTCCACGAAGGGCAGAGCGGCGGGCGCGGCAGTCTCCCAGTCGAGGACCCCGAAGGCGTCGTCGTCGAGCAGGACGTTGACCATCGTCACGTCGCGGTGGGCCGGGGCGAGGGGCGCGCGGACACCGGCGAGCTCTCGCGAGAGGCGCCCGAGCCGATCCGCGTAACCCGGGGCGAGGTGCGAGCCGAGCCGCCGCGCCGGCCCCAGCAGCTCGTACTCGAGGTCGGGCTCGCCCGGCGTCGCCGCGGCCCGGTGCCACGCGGCGAGCCATGACGCCAGCCGCTCGAGCGTCGCGCCGAGCCGCGCGGGCTGCCGGCCCAGTACACGCGCGGCGCGCTCGCCACCGAGCGCGCTCGTCGCAAGCAGGCGATCCTCGTGGGCGAGCACGCGCGGCACCACACAGCCGCCGATCGCCGCGCCCGGCGCAATCCACGCGAGCGCACGCGCCTCCGCCGCGACGTCGCCGAGCTTCACGTAGCCCGCGGGCGTCGTGCCGCGCGCGGTCCAGGTCGCGATCACCGCGTCGTGGTCACGACTCGCGGAAACCGCGATGCGCGCCGGGTCCGCGCCCGGCACCAGGCGCTGCAGCCGCAGCGGCGCGGTGGCGCCGCGCGGGCGCAGCACGAGCACGTTGGTCGCAAGCCGAGCAGGCAGCGCCAAACCGGGCACCCTCAGGACGGCCGCGGTCAGCGGGCGCCCACCCACGGCCGCCCGTAGCACCGCGCGGTCGGTGGCCACGATGCGGCGCGGCTCGGTCGTGGATGGCAGGGCGACGAGCCGGGCACGGACGTCGACGGGCGCATGAGCGAGGCGGCGCACGAGACCGGGCCACGCGCGGCGCGAGACGGTCGCGACCGCGACGCCACACCCGTCGGCCAGCCCCTCCAGCGCACGGGCACCGTCGCCGGTCGCGTCGACGATCGCGGCGTCCCCGTCGCCAAGCACCGTCCCGAGGGCGTCGAGTAGTCCGTGTCCCACGTGCGCGGCGCAGCCTACTGGACGCCTGGATGGCAGGTAGCATCGCCAGCGTGCGACGTGGATCAGCAGGGGGCATCCGCTGATCCCCTTCAAGCAGAGGGATTCCTGCTGGACGGTCTTCGTGGTCGACCCGATCGCGGGCTGGCTCGTCGGGCTGGTCCGTGACCGGTCGCTCGTCACGCCAGGACGCCTGACGCTCCTCGCGGCGCTCGTTGCGCTCCTCAGCGCGGGTTGCTTCGGGTGGGGGCCGACCTGGGCCGCCGCGCTGCTGTTTCAGCTCAGCTTCCTGCTCGACTGCATGGACGGCAAGCTCGCGCACGCGCGCGGGACCGCCGATCCGCTCGGGCGCGTGTACGACGTCGCGGCCGACGCGATCCGGCTCACGGGCTGCGCCGCGGGCCTCGCCGTGGCACTGACCCAGAGCGGGCACCTTCGCGTTGACGGGGTCTCCTACGCTGGGGCGCTGGTGTGCCTGTATCTGGGAATCCGAGTGTCGGCACCCGCGATCGCCGCGGCGCGGCCGCCGTTCGCAGTCTCGGAACGCGGCGCCGACCCCGGACTCGTGCTGATCGAGGCGACCCCGTGGCAGATCCTGCGCCGCGCGCGCAGCCGCAGCGTCGTCCCGGGCACGACCGTCGACACGGAGGCCGTCGCCTTCACCTTCGGACCGCTGCTGGGCCTGCCCGTCGTCGCCCTACTCGTCGCGATGGCCCTCGATCTGCTCTATGCGGTCGTCTTCTACGCGCGGGCGGTCGGCCGGACCCGCCGCACCGTCTCGGCTGCCGAGGAGGACCGTGTCTCCGCGCCCTGACCGCGACCGAGCAATCCAGTTCGCGAAGCGGCTGCGGCGGCGGATCTACCTCGCGGACTACACAGACGAGAACCTCCGCAACCGCTGGGTCGGCGAGTCGCCCGCTCCGTACTCGGAGCAGGTCTTCGACGTCCGCCCCGATCCAGAGACGACGAAGACGATCCTCATCTTCAAGCCCGACGAGATCGGCGACGCGGTGTACTCGCTCCCCGCGGTGCGAGCGCTCAAGCAGCACTTCCCGAACGCACAGCTGTTCCTGCTCTGCCAGCGTCTGACCGAGCCGCTCTACCAGCGCTCCGGGCTGTTTGACGAGATCGTCGCCGTCGAGCCGGGGTCGTGGCTCACCCGCCCGACGTTCGACGTGGAGCGGCAGCTGGCGCGCTTCTCGGTCGGGTCGTTCGACCTATCGATCTTCCTGCGCACCTACCCCGCCTACTTCCGCCAGTTCCTGAAGATCCCGAGTCGCGCACGGCTGCATCCGGCCGACCCCGGGATGCGGTCCGACTCGGTGTACCGCGCGCACGTCTCGCTCTGGGATGACGAGCGCGCGCACCAGGCGCTCCAGCTGCTGGAGATCGTCGGCAAGGCGACCGGCCAGGCCTACACGTTCGACGACGTCACCTACCCCGAGTTCGCCTGGACCGAGGACGACCGGCGGGCTGACGAGATCGTGTTCGGCGGGGCGCCGCCGGAGCGCTACGTCGTCGTGCATCCGTTCGCGAAGGACGAGACGCGCCAGTACCCGCTGAGCGATTGGGCCGAGCTGATCGCGCGTGTGCGCGACGACCTCGACGCGACCTGGGTGATCGTCGGCGGCCCGGGCGACCCGCAGCTCGAGAGCGCGCCGGGCGTGATCCAAGCGCAGGGGAAGCTCACGCTCTCGCAGACCGGGCTGCTGAGTGCGGGCGCGACCGCGTTCCTCGGCGTGCTCAGCGGCCCCGCTCACTGGGCCGCCGCGCTCGGTACGCCGACGGTCACCGTGATGAGCGGGCACTCCCTCCCCGTCGAGTGGGCGCCGCTCGGCCGCACGCTCGTGTTGCGTGCCGACGTGCCATGCGCGCCATGCCACCAGAAGACCTGCCCCGTCTACGGGCTCGCCTGCCTGACCGAGCTGCGCCCCGAGCGGATCGCTCCCTCGGTCGCGCGCTTCCTCGTGTCGGCGGGCGCCTAGCTGGCGCGACGCGCATGCTCGGTCACGGCCCGCTCGAGCACGGCTTCGACGTCAGCGACGTGCCGCGGCCATCCATACAGGTCCCGAGCGGCGAGGAGGCGTTCGCGGATCGCGAGCCACTGCTCCGGCCGCCCCGCGACGGCGGCAACGGCGCGCAGGAGGTCCGTGGCGTCGCCGGCGCGGAACGTGGCGACCTCCGGCAGCTCGGGAAGGCCGCCACGGTCGCTGGCGACGACCGGGATGCCTCGGACGGCCGCCTCGAAGCCGACCATCGCAGCCGGCTCCTCCCACTCGCTCGGCACGACCAGCACGTCGATCGCGGCGAAGAACGCCTCCTTCGCCGCACCGTCTACGTGCCCGAGGAACGTGATCCGCGGGTTCTCGCGCGCCGCCCGGCGGACCAGGTCCTCGAGTGTTCCAGTGCCGGCGACCGTGAGCGAGCAGGTCGGCGCGTCGCCCATGGCGGCGATCAGCGTGCGGATGCCCTTGTGCGCGGCGACCGAACCGATGAACCCGAGCCGCACACGACCCCGCTCGAGCTGCCGCGGCGTCGGCTGGGCAGCGTTCGCGGCCGGGCGCAGGGTGACCGCGCGGTCCTCTGACACGATGCTCGCCTCGAGATGGCGCGCGACGATGTAGTCCGACACCCCGATAAGCCGGTCGACTCGACCACGGACCGCGCGGCCGCGCACGGCGCGCTGCAGCTGGCAGTCGAGACAGCGTCCGCCGCAGAACGTGCCGCCGCGCGTCATGCTCGTGCGCGCACACAGCAAGTTGAGATCATGCGCGGTGTGCACGTGTGGCAGCCTTGCGCGCGTGGTCGCCGTGAACACCGCCGCGGAGAGTCCCTGGGGCTCGTGCGTATGCACGACGTCGGGACGCGCGCGGGCCAGGGCGCGCCCCATCGCGACGTGCACCGATGGGAGCCACTGGTCGCGCGCGTGCCAGAACAGCCGGTACGCGGCCGAGTCGCCCTCGCGTACGGGCCGCAACCGTGGCAGCCGGATATGGGCGACGCCCTCGAGCCCTGGGTCCGGGGCGCCGCTCAGCAACACGACCTCGTGGCGCTCGCGCAGATGAGCGGCAAGCGTGGCCACGTACGCTTCGGCCCCTCCGCGCCCTTCGGGTGGCAGGGTACTCGAGACGATCGCGATCCGCATCCGGGCGGCAGCCTAGCGGCGGCCTGAGGTGGCTCCCGTGCAGATCTCCGTGGCGCTCGCCACGTTCGACGGCGAGCGCCACCTCGAAGCACAGCTCGAGAGCCTGGCGGCGCAGACGCTCGTACCAAGCGAGCTCGTCGTCGGCGACGACGGCTCGACCGATCGCACCCTGGCGATCGTCGAGGCCTTCGCGGCGCGTAGCCCGTTTCCGGTACGGGTGCTGCGACACGAATACACCGCCGGCTTCGCCGACAACTTCTTGCGCACCGCGAGCTCCTGCCGGAGTGAGCTGATCGCCTTCTGCGACCAGGACGACGTCTGGCTCCCCGCCAAGCTAGAGCGCTGCGCGGCGGCGTTCGCCGATCCCGAGGTGGTGCTCGCCATCCACGTCAGCCGAGTGGTCGACGATGCGCTGCGCGACACCGGCGCGCGGTTTCCGCGGATCGACCGGCCTCATGTCGTCGCGCCGCTGGCCGGACACCCGTGGGAGCGCGTACGCGGCATGGGGATGGTCTTCTCGGCCCGGCTGCTCACGGTCCCGTGGTCGCGCCGGCCGCCGTCGCACTACCGTCCCGGCGGCGTCCTCAACCATGACGAATGGGTCATGCTGCTGGCCCAGGTCACCGGCGCGATCGCCTACCTCGACGAGCCGCTCGCGCTGTATCGCCAGCACGGCGCCAACGCCGTCGGCGCGCCGTCGCGCGGGGCGGCGACTCGACTGCGCGAGCTGCGCGGCGCGGGCTCGGGGTACTACGCGACGCGCGCCGGCCAGGCGCGTGAGAGCGCGGCGCTGTTCGGCAGCCTCGCCGCTGCCGAGCCGAGCGTGGATCTGCGCGCCCGCTACGAGGCGGGCGAGCGCTACCACCGTGCGTTCGCTTCCGCCCTCGAACGCCGTGGCGCGGTCTACGCCGATGGCGCGGGGGTGACGCGCCGGCTCGGCGCGCTGCTCTCGCTCGCCGGGAGCGGCGCCTACCGGGCGCGCGAGCGCGGCGGCTTCGGCTCCAGGGCGCTCGTCAAGGACGCCGCGGCGTCGTGTCTTCGGTGGCTGCGCTGACGGCCCGCGCGTGCGCCTCGAGGAAGCCCCGGCCCCACTGCTCGTCGGGCTCCAGGAAGGCGCCTTCCGCCCACTCGTTCCAGGCGTTGACGAAGACGAGGCTGTCGGCGCCGTGGCGCTGGGCGGTCGCCGCGAGCTCGCCGCGGAGGAAGCGCTCGTAGGCCGCCGGGGTCGACCCGGTGAAGACGACGCCGCGGCGTGCGGTGCGGGGCGTGTTGTCCCAGCGGGGCAGCACGACGGGGAACTCCACCCACGGCGGGCGCTCGCGCGCCGCGAACTCGGACATGTAGCGGGTGTAGTCGACGCGGGTCGGGCCCGCGGCAGCGGAGTTGAGCGTGCGCCAGATGCGGCTCAGGCGCCCGGTATAGGAGATGCCCAGCTGATCACGGGCGCGCCGCGCCAGCGCGCGCTCGCGCGTCGCCGGCAACGGCTGGGAGCCGGGCAGCGAGCGGATCGTCGCGTCGAAACCCCACTCCGCCGGGTCTGGATGCGCAAGTGGCGTCCCGTGCACCGACAGCAGCAGCAGCTCCCCGAGTCCCGCCTCGCGCACCGCCTCGCGCCAGCGCTCGGCGGTCGCGCGAGGCTCCGGCAGCTGGTGGGCCTGGTAGATCGCGAGCGGGACACGGTCCCCGAGGCGTAGATAGCGGGGATCGGCGAGCACGGGCAGCAGGCGCTCGATGTGCAGGCGGTCGTCGGCCTCCGAGTAGGCCTGGGCCTGCAGGATCAGGTTCTCCCCCGCGTCCCAGCGGCGCGTCCAGTTCTCATTGGCCCAGCAGACCATGAATGGGAACTCCGGCTCGCCCGTTCGCAGCACCTCCGCGAGCGGCTTCTCGAGCAGCTCCTTGCCGTCGAACCAGTAGTGGTAGTAACAGAACGCATCGACGCCGTGGGCGGCCGCAAGCGCCGCCTGCGCGGCGCGCACGTCAGGGTCGAGTAGGTCGTAGTAGCCGAGCTCGCCGGGCCGCACGGGCTGGGCGTGGCCCTCGAAGAGCGGGCGCGCGCGCCGCACGTTGAACCACTCCGTGAACCCCTCACCCCACCACTCGTCGTTCTCCGGGATGGGATGGAACTGCGGTAGGTAGAAGGCGACGGTGCGGGGAGCCGGCATGAGTTCGGGAGCGGCTACCCCGCGGGGATGCCCGTGCAACCCACGGGCCGAGGCGCCGCGACCAGCGTGCCACACTCGCGCCGTGAAGCGTCACCTGCTCGGCGCGATGATCACGAAGGCGGGTCCCATCGTCGTTCAGGTCCTGCTGCTGGTCTACGTTGCTCACGACGGGACGCTGGCCGACGTCGGCCGGCTCTCGATCGCCTCTGCGACGGCCTACTTCTGCGCCAACTTCGCGGAGGCGGGCTTCGCGACGACCCTGTCGGTGCCGCGGGTCTACTACGGAGTCGACGCGCCGCCGTTGCGCGCGACCCGCATGCTGCGCGTCGGCGCAGGGCTCGCCGGCACCCTCATCTACCTCGCGATCTGGGCGGCCGGGCTGGGTGCCCGCGACCCGCTGCTGCTGATCGTCGCGCCGTTGCCATTCGCCGTGTCGCTTTCGGCAGGGTACGCAGGCGTGATCAACGCGAGCCGCCGGCTCGAGCTCGAAGGGGCCGTCGCCCTCGGGGAGAGCCTGCTCACGATCATCGCGGCGGCCCTGGTCGGCCTCGCCACGAACGCGCTCGAGGCGGCGCTGATCGCCGTCGCCGGAGGCCGCGTCGCGGGAGTGGCGGCGCGGGCGCTGCTCGTCCGCCGGCTCCCGCAGAGCCTCGCAGCACACGTGCCCGGCGTGGCGCGAACCCAGGCGTGGTTCGGGCTCGGCACTGGCGCCACGGTCATCCAGGGCCAAGTCGACGTGTTGCTGATCGGCCTCGTTGGGACACTGACCTTTGCCGGCGTGTACGGGCCGCTGATCCGGGTGCCGTATGGGATGCTGCTGCTCGGCGAGGCGGTCAGCTGGGCCCTCTTCTCGACGCACCAGGATCCCCGCGGCGGCCCGCGCCCGCTCCGCGAGCGCGTGCGCGGCCCCGCCGGGCTCGTGCCACTCGGCGTCGTGTGCGGGGTCGCGTTCGCAATCGGTGTCCAGCCGTTCCTGACGGTGCTGCTGGGGCGCAGCATCGACCTCTCGAACTGGGCGATCCTGATGTTCGCGCTGCTGATCGTCGTGCGGTTCACGTCGTTCGGGCTGCTCGTCGGGATCATCCGCGCGGGCCGCCAGCGCGACGGCGTCGCCGTCGTGTTCGCGGCGGGGGTCGTGCTCGCGCTCGGCGCCCTGCCCGCTGCTGCGAGCAGCTCGCTGGTCGGGCTCGCCGCCGCGCGCCTCGCGAGCGAACTGGTGATCGTCCTCGGCTACCTCGCCGTGCGGCGGCGCGGCGCCCGTGCCGAGCAGGTCCTCGGCGGCACCGGCGACCTGCGATAGGGTCGGGCCGCCGTGACCGACCCCGGTGCGCACCAGTACGACTACGAGGAGCGCCTGGAGGTGCTGCCCTCGATTCCGGCCGCGGCGCAGACGATCGCCGACGTCGGCTGCAGCCGCGGCGGCTTCGGCGTCGCCTTGCGCCGGTCGCGCGGCAATGTGGAGCTGTGGGGGATCGATGCCGATTCGGCGATCGCCGCCGAGGCCGCGCCGCACTACGACCGCTTCTTGAACGGGTTCTTCCCGGAGGTGCTCGCCGAGGAGGACGTGCGCTTCGACTGCATCGTGTTCAACGACGTGCTCGAGCACATGGCCGATCCATGGGCCGCGCTGCGCGCCGCGCATTCCTGGCTCGCCCCCGGCGGTACCGTCGTCGGCTCGATCCCGAACGTGCGCTACTTCCCGGTCGTCGCCCGACTGCTGGTCCTCGGCGACTTCAGCTACACCCGCAACGGAGTCCTCGACCGCACGCACCTTCGCTTCTTCACCAAGCGGACCGTGCGCGATTTGTTCGAGTGCTCTGGCTTCGAGGTCCAGAACGTGCGCGGCATCGCCCCGTGGCGCGGGCGCCGCCGGCTCGCGCAGGTCGCCCCGCCCGGCGTCGACGATGCGCTCTACCGTCAGTTCGTCGTCACCGGGCGATCGCCGAGCAGCCGCGCGTAGATGCGCTCGTACGCCGCGATGCGCGCCGCCGGGTCGACTCGGCGGGCGGCCCAGGCACCCGCCCGCCCCGCGAGGGCGACGCGCAGCGCCCGATCGCCGAGGAGACGCTCGATCGCGCGGGCGAACTCATCGTCGGTCTCCGCGAAGAGGACCTCGGCGCCGTCCTCGAGATCGAGGCCCTCGGCGGCGAGTCGGCTGGTGACCACCGCCTTGCCTCCCGCCAGCGCCTCGAGCACCTTCACGCGCATGCCTCCCCCGAGCCGGATCGGGACTGCCACCACGGCGGCGGCGTCGAGATAGGGCGCCACGTCGGGCACCGCGCCAGTGACGCGGACGCCGGTGCGGGCAAGCCCCGGCGGCGGCCGCTCGCCGACGAGCGTGAGCGTCGCGGCGGGCCGGCTGCGCCGGACCGCGGGCAGGATCCCGTCGACGAGCCGCAACGCGGCATCGCGATTGGGCAGATGCGGGAAACTGCCGACGAAGAGCACGTCCTCTCTGGCTCCGGCGGGATCGAGGGCGCCCGTGGGCCGCTCGGCCGCAAGCGGGACGAGCTCGATCCGGCGGCGACTGCCGAGCGCCCGCCGGTCGCGCTCGGTGAAGGCCACGACGGCGTCGACCGCCGCCAGCGCGCGGCGCTCGTAGCTGAGCCAGGCCAGCACGTCGAGCGCGCGGAGCGCTCGCCGGGGCCCGGACGTGGCCTGCAGCCGCTCGCGCGCCGCGGCTGTCCCGGGATCATGGACGCTGAGCACCCGTGGCGGGCCGTCCGGCAGGGCGAGCACGTACTGCGCCATCTGCTCGAACTCGATCTGCACGACGTCGGGATGCCAGTGCTCGATCGCCAGCCGGACACGGCGCTCGAAGCGGGGGAGCCGCGCCTGCGCGACCAGCCGCGGACGCCCGCGCAGCATCGAGAGACCGTTGCGCAGGCGGATCGCGCTGAGGTACCGCCAGTCGTCGTGCACCGGCGGGCGCACCTCCTCCTCTGCGAAGGCCAGCGACTCCGCCACGGCACGGTCCGTCGGCGCGTCCTCGAACGAGCGAAGCGAGAGCACGCCGACCTCGTGCGCGCGGGCGAGTCCGGTCACGAGCTGGAGATTGGCTCGACCACCGCCGTGAGCGACATCGGCGCGCAGGGCGAACGGCAACAGGACGAGGATGCGCAAGGTGGCAGGGCAGCGCCGGGTCGACGCCGAACTCTACGGTCCCCGGGCGAATCTCCTCATCCGCCCTGCGGGTATCAATACAATTCCGTCTCTTGCCGACTAGAGCATCATGGCGTTCCCTCAGATGATTGCAGACGACCGGAGCCCCCTCCCCGTCCGGCCGCCGCGACTCGGCGGAGCGATGACGTCCGGGAGCGCGGAGGTCTTTCGCGACGCCCTTCGGCGCTCGGTTCCGCTGATCATCCTCTGCGCCCTGCTCGGCGTCATCGTGATCAACGGCCTCGAACAGCTGCGGGGGCCGCGCTATGCCGCCGATGCCGGCGTGCTCGTGTCGACGTCGCAGCTCGGGGAGATCCTGACGGGCACGCAGCCGTCGTTCGTCGATCCCCAGCGCGTGCAGGACACGGCGCAGGAGCTCGCCAGCACGCCGTCGATCTACGAGGACGCCGCCCGCGGCCGGGCGATCGGCACGCCCGCCCAGCTCCGGGGCGCGACCTCGGTGACCACCGGCACCAACAGCGATGTGCTCACCTTCCACTCCTCGGCCACGACGGAGCGCCGAGCGGTGCAGACCGTCAACGCCGTCGCGAGCGCCTACACGCGCTTCCGCAGCCAGCTCGCGCAGAGCTCCGTCGCGGCCGCCGCCACACAGCTCCAGCAGTCGATCGACAAGCTGCCGGCGGGCAGCGGCGAGCGCCCGGCGCTGCAGCGCCAGCTCGACCGGCTGCACGTCCTCCAGAGCCTGCCTTCCAGCGATGCGCTCCTCGTGGCGCCCGCGACCAGCGCCGGCCAGACCAGCCCGTCGCCGGTCCGTGACTCGGTGCTCGGGCTGTCGCTCGGGCTTGTCATCGCGCTGCTGGCGATCGCCGTCCGCGAAGCCGTCGACACCAAGGTGCGCTCGGACTCGGCGATCGAGGAGGTGCTGTCAGCGCCCGTCATCGCGTCGATCGGCACACTCCCGCGCGGCACCCGCCTGATCGCTCCAAACCGCGGCAACGGCGCGTTCACCGAGTCCTACGCGATGCTCGCGGCCCAGCTCTCGCCCGACGCATCGCCAGACGGGCCGACGCAGATGATCGCCATCACGTCGGCGCTACCGAACGAGGGCAAGACGACGACGTCGGCCAACGTCGCCGTCGCGCTCGCGCGGCGCGGGCAGCGCGTGCTGCTCGCGGACTTCGACTTCCGCAAGGCGTCGCTGGGCGACGTGTTCGGACTCCCGCACGACACGCATGGGGCGCTGCAGGTGCTCGACGGCAGCCACTCGCTCGACGCGATGTTGCGCGAGGTCGACCTGGACGCGCTGCTGTCCTCGAGCTCCCGTAACGGGCGCGTCCCGTTGCAGATGGAAGGCACGCTGCTGCTGCTTGCCGCCGGCGGAACCGTCAACCCGCAGGACGCGCCGCGGCCGGATCAGCTGCTGTGGCTCGCGCGCGCGCTGCGCGACCGCGCCGACGTCATCGTGATCGACACCCCCGCCGCGCTGCTCACGGTCGAGATGTCCGAGATCGCTCGCCTCGTCGATGCCGTGGTCGTCGTCGTCCGCCAAGGCCGCATCACCCAGCGCAGCCTCCGCTCGCTCGGGCGTCAGGCCCGCGGCTGGGAGGCGGAGATCGCGGGCGCGGTGGTCACCGATACGCCGACCGAGGCGGGCCACTACGCCTACGGGCCTCGCTGAGTCGTGAGAGGCCTGCGGCCGCTCCAGCTCCGGCCCGGCCTGGATCCGACGGTAGCGCTCGCTGCGCTCGCGACGGTATTCGTCTCCTTTGGTGCGACGCGCTACGGGCCGCGAGAGAGCCTCGGGGTGCTGCTCGTCGCGCTCCTGTTCACGCTGGCGCTCATCGGCTTCGTCGCTGCGCCGCGGATCGCCGTCGCCGCGACGATCGTGCTCTTCGTCACGATTCCGGCGTTGAAGGTCTTCACCACGCCGCTGATCGGGTCGCTGAAGGACCTCGACACCGCCGCGGCCGTCTGCGCGGCGATCGTGGTGAGCGTGCTGCGGCGACGCGTGGTCGAACCCGGCGTGCTCGGACTCATCGCCTTGTTGCTCGGGATCTACGTCATCAACGCTGGGGGAGGCCACGGCGTCGCCTGGGCGCAGGGTGTGCGACTCGCGGGCGAGCCGCTGCTGCTGCTCGCCGTCGGGCTGTCGCTCCCGGATCCGCGGCGCACCATGCGCGCCGCCATCGTGACGCTCGTCGTGTCCGCCGCCGCCGTCGCGTTCTACGGGATCGTCCAGCAGGTCATCGGCGGCGACCGACTGGTCGCACTCGGGTACGCATACGGCGACCAGGTGCGGACCGCCTCAGGGCACCTGCGCAGCTTCGGCACGCTCGACGACCCGTTCGCCTACGCGGCCTATCTGCTGCTCGGCCTCGCCGCGCTGCTGTTCGGGATGCGCCGCGGCCCGTGGACCCGGGTGGCGCTCTGGCTGATCGTCGCCGGGCTCGCAGCGTCGCTCGTACGCACCGGGTTGATCCTCTGCGTGACGTTCGTGGGAATCCTGCTCCTGCGCCGCCAGCTCTGGACCTCCGGCCTGATGATCGCGGCGGCGGCGGCTGTCGCCGGCGTCGTGCTGCTCGTCGCGCAGGGGTCGGCGACCGAGACGCGGACGATTCCGCTGGCGACCTCCACGGGCAGCCACTCGATCAGCTCGCGCCCCGGCGTCGGCGACGTGATCCTCAACGGCCGGGTCTCGGCATGGAAGGCCGCGATCGGCGACGCGCCAGCGGCCTGGGCGATCGGCCGCGGAGTCGGCGTCGTCGGCACCGCTGCAGCACGCTCTGGATACAGCCTGGCGCCGGCGCCGACGGGCGACGCCGGCCGCAGCGCCATCGCCGTCGACTCCGGCTACCTCGCCACGCTCGCCGACGTGGGGATGATCGGCCTCGCGGTGTTCCTCGCGCTGCTCGCGCGCCTGTTCATGCTCGCCAGTGCCGCCGCGCGGCGGCAGGACGACACAGGTTGGTTCGCGCTGGCGCTGCTCAGCGGCCTCGTGCTCGACGCGCTGACGCGCGCCTCCTTCACCGGGTTCCCAACGGCGTTCATCGGCCTGCTCGTCGTCGGGATCGCGCTCGCGGCGGCGCGCGAGCAGCCCCAGGGCACCTAGCTGACGCGCTCCAGCTCGTCGAGCGTCACGGTCGCCGTGCCGATCTTCCCGACGACCACGCCCGCGGCCGCGTTGGCCAAGCGCACGGCCTCGGGCAGCGCGACGCCGCGCCCGAGCGCGAGCGCGAGCACCGCGACGACGGTGTCGCCCGCGCCCGTGACGTCGTAGACGTCACGGGTCTCGGCCGGCACATGCAGGATGTCCTCGCCGTCGAACAGCGTCATCCCCGCGGCGCCGCGCGTCACCAGCAGCGCCGCGTCGTCGCAGAGACCGCGCAGCCGGCGGACCGCTTCGTGCAGGTCCTCGTCGCGCTCGAGGTGGACGTTCGCCGCCCGTGCCGCGTCGTGCTGGTTGGGCGTGATCACCGTCGCGCCGCGGTAGAGGTCGTAGTGCAGCGCCTTCGAGTCGACGACCACGGGCTTCCCGCCCCTGCGCGCCGCGTCGATGACCGCTCGGGCGACCGCCTCCGAGACGACGCCCTTGCCGTAGTCGGAGATCACGACGGCGTCAGCACCGCACACCTGCTCGGTGACCGCTGCGACGAGGGCCGCCTCGGTCGGCCCTGCGAGCGCGGACCGGTCCTCGGCGTCGATGCGCAGCATCTGCTGGGCGTGGGCGATCACGCGCGTCTTGGTCGTGGTCGGCCGGGCGTCGTCGGTGACCAGCCCGCCCGCCTCCACGCCCGCGTCGGCGAGCGCGGCCCTGAGCGCCTCCGCCGAGCGGTCGTCGCCGACGACGCCGAACAGCATCCCGCGGCCGCCGAGCGCCGCCACGCCCGCCGCGACGTTCGCCGCCCCGCCGGCGACGTGGGTCGTCCGCCGGCTGTCGACGACCGGCACCGGCGCCTCCGGCGAGACCCGCTGCACGTCGCCCCAGACGTACTCATCGAGCATCACGTCGCCGACGGTGAGCACGGCGGCTCCTGCGAGGACGTCGAGGTCGGTCACGGCGTCGTCTCCCCCGCAAGGGCGCGGATCAGGCCGGTGCTCGAGCGGCCGGGTACGAGCGGGATGAACTCGAGGCGTCCTCCGTACCCCTCCACGAGCGCGCGCTCGGGGACCGGCTTGCCGTCCGGCGGAGCGTAGTCGGCTCCCTTGACGTGGACCTCCGGGCGCAGCGCCGCGAGCACGCGCTCCGGGGTGTCGTCGGAGAAGACGACGACATGGTCGACGGGACGCAGCGCGGCGACCAGCGCGGCCCGCTCGAGGCCCGGGACGAGCGGCCGGCCGGGCCCCTTGAGCCGGCGCACGGCCGCGTCATCGTTGAGGCCGACCACGAGGAGGTCGCCGAACGAGCGCGCCGCCGCGAGGCTGGCCAGGTGGCCGGCGTGGAGAACGTCGAAGCAGCCGTTCGTCCAAACGACGACGCGCCCGGCCGCGCGCCACAGCTCGCGCGCCTCGAGCAGCGCCTCGAGCCCGACGACGGTGCCGCGTGCCGGCGGCCGCACTGGCGGGTCGTCGGTGAACAGCAGCCGGTCGACCGCGCGGCAGAGCGCGTGCTCGACGAGCAGGTGCGCCTCCTGCACGCGGGCCGTACGGTCCGCGTCGACGGTGATCGCGACGTGCGCGGCGTCGGCCAGAGGGCTGCCGGCCGCGCCGCACAGGCCGATCGTGATGAGCCCGCGCTCGCGCGCGGCCCGGATCCCGGCCAGCACGTTCAGCGAGCTGCCACTCGTGCTGATCCCGAGCGCCACGTCGCCGGGCCGGCCGAGGCCCTCGACCTGACGAGCGAAGACCCGCTCGAAGCCGTAGTCGTTGGCGATCGCCGTCAGTGCCGAGCCGTCGGTGGTGAGCGCGACCGCGGGCAGCGCGGCGCGCTCGGCCTCGAAGCGGCCGGTCAGCTCGGCGGCGAGATGCTGGGCGTCGGCCGCACTGCCGCCGTTGCCGAACGCGAGCAGCGTGCCGCCGGCCCCGAGCGAGCCGACGAGCGCGAGCGCGGCGCACGCCGCGGCGTCGACGTCGACTCCGGCCGCGCCGAGGCGCTCTGCATCCTCACGGAGCGGATCACGCACGCGCGTGCTCCCGGGCCGCAGCCGCGACGGCGTCGACGCTGATGCCCTGCATGCAGTCCTTGCGGCGGCCGACGTACTCGAAGCCGAGGTTCAGAAAACCGCAGCCGGGCAGGGACGAGTCGACGTTGACCGCGACGGGTCCGACGGGGCCCCAGCGGCGCGCGTCAGTCGGGCCGTTGAGTGCGATCGTGGGTACGCCGGTCGCGGCGGCCATGTGCATCACGCCGGTGTTGACGCTCACCACGCAG
>JAXDHR010000154.1:0-2705 GCA_034664425.1 Solirubrobacteraceae bacterium | reverse complement strand
CGGAGATGTCGGCGATCGTGACGTGCTTGTCGGGGAAGAACGCCTTGATCTCGCCGGCGAGCTCGAGGCCCGCCGGGCCGGCACCGACAATCAGAGCGCGGTCGGCGGCGAGCAGCGCCTGGTGGGCGGCGCGGTGCCGGGCTCGGGCGGAGGCGATGTCGGGCTCCTCGGTCTTGGCCGGGAACGGGTAGGCCGACCCGGTCGCGAGCACGAGGTAGTCGGGCTCGAGGATGTCACCCGACGCCAGCGTGACGCGGCGCCCGTCTACCGCGACGGCGCGATCGCGGACGAAGCGGCCGTGAGCGAGCAGGTGCTCGTAGGGAAAGAAGATCCGGTCCAGCCACTCGGGCTCGACGAGGGCGCGCCACGCGGCGACGTTGTGGACGAACGCCTCGGTCGGGTCGACGAGCGTGACGTCGGCCACGTCGTCGAGCGCCTTGGCGACGTTGATGCCGCCGTAGCCGCCGCCGACGACGACGACGGAGGGGCGTGTGGTGGGGGCGTCGGCCATAGGGACCTCTCTCATACTTGTAGCTCAGTAGTAACAGCCTGGAACAGAGTCGCTAGTAAAATCCTAGCAGCGACTGGTACGCTAGCATGAACTCGTGGCCACGACACGCCCGCTGAGCGAAGAGCACACCGCCGCCGCCTGCGACCGCGGCACTGTCGCGCTGGGGCGCGCGTTCGAGTTCCTCGGCAAGCGCTGGAACGGCGTGCTCCTCGGCACCCTGCGCAACGGCCCCGCCGGGTTCCGTGAGCTCGGGCGCGCGGTCGACGGGATCTCCGACTCGGTCCTGTCAGACCGGCTCTCCGACCTCGCCGCGGCGGGCCTCGTGACCCGGACCGTCGACGAGGGACCGCCCCTCGCCGTCTCCTACGCCTTGACCGACCGCGGCAAGGCGCTGCTGCCCGCGCTCCAGCAGATCACGCTCTGGTCGCAGGAGCACCTCGTCGAGGACCCGACCTAACGCCACCCCGTCAACCCGCGCGAGACCCGATAGCCTGCCGCGGGTGTTGAAGACTCGCTCCTCCGGCCACCGCTACGGCCTGATCGCCCTTGCTGCAGCGGCCACTTTCGCCGGCGGCGTTAACGCTGCGCTGCCTGCGATGGCCGCCCCCGCGGCGCATACCGCCGGCTCGTGCGCGGTTCCCCGCTACCCGGGTAGCGGCTACTTCACGTCGCTGCGCGTCTCGTCGACCAGCTGCAGTACGGGGCGGAAGGTGGCGTTGGCCCACTACCACTGCCGCAGGGCGAACGGTATCCGCGGCCGCTGCCACCATGCCGTTCTCGGCTACAGCTGTACGGAATACCGTCCGACAAGTGGGCGGATCCCGACGCAATACAACGCGCGCGTGACCTGCAAGCGCGGGGGCAGACGGGTCGTGTTCACCTACCAGCAGAACACCTAGACTCCGCCGTCCACCTCGCTCCCTGTACGTCGTCTTTCCGAGGGACAGGTTCACCATGTACTTCCGCCTGCCGAGCCTAGTCCTCTGCCTACTTGCGCTCTGTGTCATCGGCGGTGGCGCGAGCACGGCTTCCGCGTCGGCCGCTAATAAGGCCTGCTTCGGCGCCGCCTCGCGCGATCCGGTCCATCGCTGCACCAACCCCTCGCTGCGATCCATGGTCGTGCCGACGCCCGCGCAGGCGTTGCTTACACCGTCCGCGCCCTGCTCGCCGTTCGACGCGCCCATCCGCGCCTGCACCTTCGGCTCGCCCGCCGCCGGCGCCGCGGCCACGGTGGCGCTGGTCGGCGACAGCCACGCCGAGCACTGGCGCGCGACTCTGTGGCCGGTCACCGAGGCGCTCGGATGGTCCGGCGTGTCGCTGACCCACTCGAGCTGCCCGTTCTCGCGGGCCGTGCTGGTCGCACCGAGGGTGAAACAAGCCGACTGCGCCGACTGGAACCGGGGCGTCACCCAGTGGCTGGCCGATCACTCCGAGGTCCACACCATCTTCATGTCGAATCACCCCGGCCTTGTCGAGACCGCGCCCGGCCAGAGCCAACGAGCGGCGAGACTGCAGGGCATCCGCTCGGCGTGGGACGCTCTGCCGCCTACGGTGCAGCACGTCATCGTGATCCGCGACGACCCATTCGTGAGGGGGTCGACGCTCCCGTGCGTTCAGCGGGCCATCCGCAAGCACATCGACGCGGGACGCGCCTGCGCTTTCCCGCGCAGGACGGCCCTCCGCCCCGACTATTACGTGGAGGCGGCCGCGAAGCTGCGCTCGCCGCGGATCAAGGTGGTGGACCTGACCCACTTCTTCTGCGGGAGGCGTTCCTGCTACCCCGTCGTCGGCGGCGCGCTGGTCTACCGCGACTACGAAGACCACCTGACGACGGTGTTCGCAACCACGCTCGGGCCGTACCTGCTCGCGAAGGTCGAGCAGCTGATGCGGCGCGCTCAACCCACCGGCAACTGACCGGCGGCCGCTCGCTCCCGATCGCCCTACGAGTACTTCCGTTTCCTCGAGCGGCGACCTCGAGGCTTACACGCGCGAGACCGTGAGCATGTCGAGCGCTATCTCACTCCGTGAGCGCACCGTTTGTGGCAGGCTCCGTCGCCATGATCGCCGGCCTCGACTTCATCGGCATCCCGTCCCGCGACGCCGAACGCGCAAGGAGCTTCTACATCGACACGCTCGGGCTGCGGCCGGACGAGCACGGGCGGTTCGAGGTCTGGATCGGAGACACGTGCTTCGG
>JAXDHR010000153.1:0-23526 GCA_034664425.1 Solirubrobacteraceae bacterium | reverse complement strand
CGTTCGAGCGCGATCGCGAGCGCGACGCGCAGCTCATGATTCACGGCCTTCGCGTGCTGCGACTGACGAGCCGGCGGATCGCACGCGCGCCGGACGCCGTCGGCGCGACACTCTCCTCTCTGGTCATCCCGGGCTGATCGAGCGTGTGGCAATTTGCCGTCGCATAGGCACGGCAACTTGCCATGCGTGCGGGTGGCCCCAGGCGTAACTGTACCGACCAGACGGTATACTTCCGGGCATGCCAAGCGGCGTGATCCTCTCCATCGCCATCGTCACCGAGGTCGCAGCGACCGTGTCGCTGCGCTTCGTGAACGGCTTCGCCAACCCGCTCCCCAGCGCGGTCGTGGTGATCGGCTACGGCATCTCGTTCTGGATGCTGGCGCTCGTGCTTCACAGATTGCCGCTCGGGCTCACCTACGCGGTCTGGTCGGCGGCCGGCACGGCGCTGGTCGCCGCCATCGGCATCTTCGCCTTCGGCGAGGGGGCCACGACACTGAAGCTCGCGTCGCTCGCACTCATCATCATGGGCGTCGTGGGCCTCAACCTCGCCGGCAGCCATTGACCCGCCGCGACACGCGCGCGCTCCTGCTCGACGCCGCCGTCGCCGTGATCCGGCGCGACGGCGCGCAGGCGCTGACGCTCGACGCCGTCGCGGCCGAAGCCGGCGTCTCCAAGGGCGGCCTGCTCTACCACTTCAAGTCCAAGCGCCAGCTGCTGGACGCGATGGTCGCCCGCTGGCTCGACGAGTGGGAGGCCGAGTTCGAGGGCGACGAGCAGGGCGACGGCTTCGTGGCGAGCTTCGTGCGCACATCGCACCTCGGCGGCGCCGGGCAGGAGGAACGGGCGGCCGAGGTCGGGCTGCTCGCCGCGATCGCGGCCGAGCCCGACGTGCTGGCCGCGGTGCGCGATCGCTACGCGACGTGGCAAGATCGCGTCGAGCGCGAGGGCTCCGACCCCGTGGAAGCGACAGTGGCGCGGCTGGCGGCCGACGGCCTCTGGCTTGCTGACCTGCTCGGGCTCGCCCCGCCCCAGGGGCGCCTGCGTGAGCACGTCCTCGCCAGGCTGCTCGACCTCGCCCGACGCGATTGACTCGTCAGTCAACCCGGTAGGATCCTCGTCACGTGGCCGCCAGGTGCGGCCGGGCAACCCTGTAACGAGGTGAGGCAGTGAAGATCTGCGTCCTGGTCAAAGAGGTCCCGGACGCCGCCGTCGAGAAGCGGATCAACCCCTCGACGGGGCGGCTGGACCGCAATGGGGAGAAGAACCTGAACCCGTTCGACACCCACGCGATCGAGGCGGCGATGCAGCTCAAGGAGGGCGGCGCCATCGAGGTCGAGGAGGTCGTCGCGGTGACGATGGGCCCCGAGTCCGCCGTCCGCGCGCTCCACAAGGCGGTGTCGCTCGGGGCGGATCGCTCGGTGCACCTCACCGACGAGGCGCTCGCGGGCTCCGACGTCAACGGCACGGGCTACGCGCTCGCCCAGGCGCTGGCCAAGGAGTCCCCGGACCTGGTCCTGCTCGGCCAGCAGTCCGATGACGGCGAGTGCTACACGATCGGCGCCGTCGTCGCCGACCACCTGCAGATGCCCTCGCTCACCCAGGTCATCAAGATCGAGGTCGAGGACGGGAAGCTGCGCTGCGAGCGCCAGGCCGAATACGGCTACGACACCGTCTCGATCGACTTCCCGGCCGTGATCTCGGTCGGCGACGCGATCAACGAGCCGCGCTACCCCTCGCTTAAGGCGATCATGGGCGCCAAGAAGAAGCCGCTCGAGACGCTCTCGGCTCCCGACGCCGGCATCGACGGGGGCCGCGTCGGCTATGACAACGCGCGCGCCCACTGCTCCGACTTCGCCGCGCCGCCCGCGAAGGCTGCCGGCCAGATCATCGAGGACGAGGACACCACGGAGACGGTCGAGAAGATCGTCGCGTGGCTCGACGAAAGGAAGCTTCTCGCATGAGCGGGATCCTGGTCTACGCCCTCCACTACGAGGGCGAGTTCAACAAGAACTCCCTCGGCGCCGTCTCCGAGGGCGCCCGGCTCGCGTCCGAGCTCGGCACCGAGTGCCACGCGATCGTCGTCGGCGACCCCGCCGGCCTGCCCGACGACCTGGTCTCGACGCTCGGCGCCTACGGCGCCGCGAAGGTCTTCCGCGCCGAGGGCCCCGAGGGGCTGGCCCAGCCGGTCGTCGACGCGATGGCGCAGGTCGTCAAGGCCAATGGCCACGATTACGTGCTCTTCGGGGGCGGCCTACTCGGCTTCGAGATCGGCGCCGGCCTCGCCGCGCGGCTGGACGCGGGCGTGTGCATGGAGGTCACCGAGGTGGTGGCGCAGGATTCGAAGCTCGTCGCGCGCCGTCCGATCCTGCAGGACTCGCAGGTCTCCGACGTCCACTACCGCTCTGACGTGGGCGTGATCATCGGGCGCCTGAACGCGTTCGAGATCCGCGAGTCCGGCTCGGCCGCGGCGCCCGTCGAGGACGTTCAGATCGAGTACGCCCCGCACTCCCTCAAGGCCACGATGGTCCAGCGCGGCGAGCAGCGCGGCGCCGACGTCAACATCGAGGACGCCGACATCCTCGTCGCCGGCGGCCGCGGCCTCGGCAAGGCCGAGGGCTTCGAGGCGCTCGAGCAGCTCGCGGGCTCGCTCGGTGGGGCCGTCGCGGCGACCCGCGCGGTGGTCGACGCCGGCTGGTACCCCTACGCGGCGCAGATCGGCCAGACGGGCAAGACCGTCGCGCCGAAGCTGTACCTCGCGGCGGGCATCTCCGGCGCCATCCAGCACAAGGTCGGCATGCAGAGTTCCGAGAACATCGTGGCGATCAACAAGGACTCGAACGC
This sequence comes from Solirubrobacteraceae bacterium, assembly GCA_034664425.1. GTDB lineage: Bacteria > Actinomycetota > Thermoleophilia > Solirubrobacterales > Solirubrobacteraceae > DATBDM01. The sequence goes on along the minus strand of JAXDHR010000153.1, from coordinate 20,685 downwards.
CCCGATCTTCGAGTTCGCGGACCTCGGCATCGTCGGCGACCTCAACAAGATCGTGCCCAAGCTCACCGAGGCGGTGAAGGCCCGCAGGGGCGGCTGATGGCGCAGAGCAACGCACGGCCCCCCGGCGGCTGGTCGCCCAGCCAGTTCCCGCCGCCGGTCGATTCGGCCGACGAGTTCGTCGGCCCGATCACCGACCCCGAGGACGAGCGGATCGAGGTGGGCGTCGCGATCGTGGGCGGCGGGCAGGCGGGGCTGGCCTGCGCCATCCGCCTGCTCCAGCTGCTCGAAGACGATCCCGAGCTGACCGAGAAGCTCGGCGAGGTTCCGGTCGCGGTCGTCGAGAAGGGCAAGGTGGCGGGCGCCCACCAGCTCTCCGGGGCGGTCATGAACCCCGCCTCGATCCAGGAGCTGTTCCCCGACGCCGGGGCGGACGGGGGCGCTGTCCCGTGGCCCAACTACGGGCCGGTCGAGGGCGAGAGCGTCTACTTCATGCTCAACTCCAAGCGCGCCGTGCCGCTCAAGCCGGTGCCGCCGCCGTTCCGCAACCACGGCAACTACGTCATCTCCCTGGCCGAGCTCAACCGCTGGCTGGCGGAGAAGGCGGAGGAGCTGGGCGCCTACATCCTCACCGAGACGGTCGGCGCCAAGCTCCTGGTCGAGGACGGCGTCGTCCGCGGCGTGCGCACGGGCGACAAGGGACGCGACAAGCAGGGCGGCGAGAAGTCCAACTTCGAGCCGGGCTCCGACGTCGTCGCGCGCGCGACGGTCCTCGCCGAGGGCAACTGGGGTCACCTGACCGGGGCGGCGCTGAAGGCACTCGACCTCGCGCCGCCTGACCCGCAGGTGTGGGCGCTCGGCGTCAAGGAGGTCTGGGAGGTCGAGAAGCCGCTGCACAAGGTCATCCACACGCTCGGCTGGCCACTGCGCCCGCAGGGCAAGTGGAAGGAGTTCGGCGGCTCCTGGATCTACGGCATGAACCGCGAGGGCGAGACGCCGAAGGTGTCGATCGGCTACGTCGCCGGGCTCGACTCCGCCGACGCGCGGCTGTCGGTCCACGACGTGCTGCAGCAGTTCAAGCTGCACCCACTGGTCAAGCGGATCCTCGAGGGTGGCAAGCGCGTCGCATGGGGCGCGAAGGCGATCCCCGAGGGCGGCTACTGGGCGATGCCGCGGCTGCACGCGCCGGGCATGGTCATCGCCGGCGACGCCGCCGGCATGGTCAACGTGCCCAAGCTCAAGGGCGTCCACTACGCGATCAAGGCGGGCATCCTCGCCGCCGAGACGATCTACCAGCAGCTCAAGAGCGGCTCGACGGACTTCTCGGCGTACGAGCGGGCGGTCCACGACTCGGAGATCGGCAAGGACCTCTGGGAGTCGCGCAACATGAAGCAGCCCTTCGCCAGGGGGCTCGTGGTCGGCGGCGCCATCACCAACGCGATGGTCGTCACCAAGGGCCGCTTCCCCGGCGGGCATTGGGCGACCCACCGCGACGCCGAACAGCCGCTGGAGCTGACGGATCGCCCGAAGCGCTATCCCAAGCCCGACGGCAAGTACACCTTCGACAAGCTCTCGGGCGTCTTCCTGACCGGCAACGCGACGCGCGACGACGCGCCGAGCCACATCCGGATCGAGAAGCGCGTCCCGCGCGAGATCGCCGAGGCGTGGTCGTGGATGTGCCCCGCAGGGGTCTACGAGATCCCCGAGGATGCGCCCGAGGAGGGCTACGTCGACCTCCAGGTCAACCCGAGCAACTGCGTCCAGTGCGGCGCGATCACGGCCAAGGGAGGCCGGCTGACTCCCCCCGAGGGGGGAGATGGGCCGATGTACCAAGTCACGTAGCGTGGCCGCAACTCCGGACGAGCGCGCGCGTTGTGAAAGGTCCCATGCAGCGCGCGCTCGTCCTCCTCGCGGCCTTCTTCGCCCTCGCTCCCGCGGCCGATGCCGCAACGCGGCCGCAAGCCATGCTCGTCACCTGCGACACGTCCGCCCACGAGGCCGTGTTCGACGGGCGGATGGACACGCGGCCGGGCACGGCGCGGATGCAGATGCGCTTCGTGCTCCAGGATCACGCACCGGGCGAGCGCTTCACGCGCGTGGCGATCCCGGGGTTCAGCGCGTGGCACTCGTCGCTCACCGGCCGCCTGCGCTACGTCTACACCAGGACCGTCGACGGGCTCGTCGGCCCGGCGTCCTACCGTGTCCTCGTGCGCTTCCGCTGGCTCGCGGCCGACGGCACCGTGCTCCACCGCGCCGGTGCCGTCTCCGCGGCGTGCCGTCAACCGGATCCACGCGCCGACCTGTCGGTCTCCGCACTCGAGGTGCGCCCGGCGGCGCGTCCCGGACGGCGCCGCTACGCGATCACCGTGACCAACTCCGGCCGCTCCGCCGCGCCGGCCTCGCGCGTGGCGCTCGACCTCGGCGACGGCGGGCCGCCGCTGAGCGGCCCCGTCGACGCCCTGGGCGCCGGCGAGCAGCAGACGGTCGTCGTCGGGGGCCGCGCCTGCGAGCCCGGGACGCTGCTGACTGCGGCGGCCGACGCCACGGACGTGGTCGACGAGCACGACGAGGACGACGACACGCTCGCCCTCAGCTGCCCGGCGGCCGCCGCCTGATCACGGCCCGCATGGGACGCTGTGGCGGTGCGCCCCGCGTTCCGTCCGCGTCCCGCCGCCGCCGCGCTCGCTGCGTTCGTCGCGCTCAACGGGGCGGCGGTCGGCGGGCTGTGGATCCGCGCCGGCGGCTTCGCGGACGTCCACGACCTCGGCACGGGGCTGACCAGCGCCGGCCGTCTGGCCGGGCTGCTCGGCGCCGCGGCGGCGCTGCTCGCGCTCCTGCTGCTCGCCCGCATCCCGGTGCTCGACCGGCTCTACGGCTTCGACCGGCTCGCGGCCTGGCACCGGATCGACGCGCGCGCGTGCCTGGCGCTGCTGCTCGCCCACGCCGCGCTGATCCTGGTCGGCTACACGATCGGCGACCGGCTGTCGCTGTGGCGCGAGATCTCCCGGCTGCTCGCCGGCTACCCGGGCGTCATCACCGCCGTCGCCGGGCTGGCGTTGCTCCTGGTCGTGGTCGTCAGCTCGATCGTCGCGGTCCGGCGGCGGCTGCGCTACGAGACGTGGTGGTTCGTCCACCTCTACGCGTACCTCGCGATCGCACTCGCCTTCAGCCACCAGATCGCGACCGGCACGGCGTTCGTCGGCGACGCGACGGCGCGCGCGTACTGGACCGCGCTCTACGTCGCCGTGCTGGCGGTCCTCGTCGGCTGCCGGGTCGCCGCCCCGCTTGCGCGCAGCCTGTGGCACGGGCTCCGGGTCACCCGGGTGGTCGCGGAGGCGCCCGGCGTCGTCTCGATCGAGATCGGCGGCCGCCGGCTCGAGCGCCTGCGCGCGCGCTCGGGACAGTTCCTGCTGTGGCGCTTCCTGACCCGCGACCGCTGGTGGGAGGCGCACCCGTTCTCGCTCTCAGCGCGCCCCGACGGGCGCCGGCTGCGGATCACGGTCAAGTCGCTCGGTGACTTCACCGCGCGACTCGGCGACGTGCGTCCGGGCACGCGCGTGATCGTCGAGGGCCCGTTCGGCGGGTTCACCGCGGCAGCGCGCCGGCGCCCGCGCGTCGCGCTGATCGCGGGCGGCGTCGGGATCACGCCGATCCGCGCGCTGCTCGAGGAGCTGCCGGGCGATCCCGGCGACATCACGGTGATCTACCGCGCGCTCTCGGACGGCGAGCTGATCCTGCGCGAGGAGCTCGAAGCGCTCGCCGCCCGTCGCGGGACCGAGGTCCACTACGTGATCGGCGACCATCGCGAGCCGACCGCGGGAGAGCTGCTCTCACCGGAGCACCTGCGGGCGCTCGTGCCCGACATCGCGGCGCGCGACGTCTACGTCTGCGGGCCGCCGGCGATGGCCGACGCGACGCGCGCCAGCCTGCTCGCCGCATCGGTGCCGCGGCGCCAGATCGTCACGGAGCGCTTCGCGCTATAGCCACTGGCCAGCGTAGGGTCCGGCCGAGACCGGCCGAGAGCCTCGGCGTGGCAGGACCCGCGAGGAGTCACGTTCGGACAACCCTCCGATAGCCGGACGCGGCCTCGTTCACGAGCGCAGACGGCATCTACAATGGAGTACATCATGAAGACTGAAATCCATCCCGACTACCCGGTGGCGACCGTCCGCTGCACGTGCGGGAACGTGTTCGAGACCCGCTCGACGAAGGGCGACATCCACGTCGAGATCTGCTCGAACTGCCATCCCTTCTACACGGGCAAGCAGAAGCTCGTGGACACCGGCGGCCGCGTCGAGCGCTTCCAGCGCCGCGCCGCCAAGCGCGCCGCCTCGCACTAGCGCGCTCAGGTTCGCGCGTCAGGCTGCCGATCCAGGGATCGTGAGCAACGATCCCTCGGACGGCCGCCTGCCCGCCCAGCGCGACGCTCCGGTCGGCGGCCAGGCCGTCATGGAGGGCGTCATGATGCGCGGCGTCTCGACCTGGGCCGTCGCCGTGCGCCGCGACACCGGCGCGATCGACCTCGAATCCTTCCCGCTGGTCTCCTGGGGCCGGCGCCATCCCGTGCTGCGGTGGCCGGTGGTGCGCGGCGTCGTCGCGCTCGCCGAGTCGCTGAACATCGGCTTCAAGGCGCTCGGCATCTCGGCCAACGCGCTGCAGCCCGAGGGCGAGGAGCCGATCGGCCGCGCGACGTGGGCCGGCACGCTGGTGCTCTCGCTGCTGTTCGCCGTCGGCCTCTTCTTCGTCGTCCCGGTCACGCTGGCGAGCCTGCTCAAGCACCAGCTCGGCTCGGCCTGGCTGTTCTGGCTCGTCGAGGGGGCGATCCGCACCGCGATCTTCCTCGGCTACCTCACGCTGATGTCGCGCCTGCGCGATCTGCGGCGGGTGTTCGAGTACCACGGGGCCGAGCACAAGGTGATCTCCTGCTTCGAGGCGGGCGAGCCCCTCGAGCCTGCGAGCGCGCAGCGCTTCTCGCGCCTGCACCCCCGCTGCGGGACCTCGTTCCTGCTCGTGGTGATGATCGTCGCGATCTTCGTCTTCGCGCCGATCGGGCTGCCCGCCTGGTACGTGCTCGTGCCGACGCGCATCCTCGGCGTCCCGCTGATCGCCGGGCTCTCGTTCGAGCTGATCAAGTGGGCCGGCCGCAACCGCGCGCACGGCGCCGTGCGCGCGATCATGTGGCCGGGGATGCAGCTGCAGCGGCTGACCACGCGCGAGCCCGACCGCGAGCAGCTCGCCGTCGCGATCGCCTCGCTTCAGGCTGTGCTCGCCGTCGAGGACCCGCGCGCCGCGGGCGCCGCCGACCGGGTCGGCATGGAGGTCGTGGCCTAGAGGTACCCGGCGATCGCGCCGACGATGATCACCACGCCGACGGCGGCGGGGACGACGACGGCGACGATCGGCAGCAGACGGGTGCGCAGGGCGCTGCGCTGGTCGCCCTGGGGGCGGCCCGTGCCGGATCCGCCTTCGCCCTCCTCGCGCGGGTCATCGACCTGGCGCATCAACAGCGCCCAGGCGACGGCCGCGATCACGAGCAGGGCCGCGGCCACCCAGGCGATGCCGCCGAGCGCGATCGCGGCGACGAGTCCGACGATGACCGAGGCGGCGACCGCGATGATCGGCAGGATCGCCGGCGCGCCGCGATCACTCGAGGGACCGACCGGCGTGCCGGCCGGCGTGATCGCGCTGCGCTGCTCCACGGCGGAGCGCCGCGGGTCCTCGTCCGGGGACGCCGACACGCTGTTGCCCCCGCCCGACACGACCTCCGCCGCTCCGTGCGCCTCGTCGGAGGGCCCGTACTGCTCGATCAGGTCGCTGAGGGCGCGGTCGGGATCGGCGACCCCCTCGTCGGCGAGCTTGGCGGCGGTCGACGGCGCCACGTGCTCGACCTCCGAGCTCAGCTGCAGCGTGAGCGAGAGCACCAGGAAGGTGCCGACGGCGTGGACGGCGACGGCGGCCACGACTGCCCACCAGTTATCGGTGGCGAGCGCGACGATGACGCCGACGACGATCAGCATCGCCAGCGTGATGCCGATCAGCATGCGGTTGACCGAGAGCTGGCCCACGAGCGTTCGGTGCCCCGCCGCCCGCACGCGTCCGGCGTCCTCGGCGCGATCGGCGGGGAGCGTCACGCGATCCTGGCCGATCGCGTCCTGCAGCTCCTCGGTCAGCAGCTGGTTCGCGGTCGCGCTCAGCCGCGGATCCTCGGCACGCACCTCGCGTTCCACGAACCGGCGGCCGTCGCGTGTCGAATCCTCTGGCATCGTCCGCCGCTACCCCGCCGCGGCCTGCCGGATTGCGGTCAGTCCGCGCTCCGACCGCAGGCCTGCTCCCGGACGCGCCAACTAGACTCGATCGCCGGATGATCGAGTCGCTGGTCGAGCAGATCGAAGCGCGCTATGCCGCGGTGCAGGCGCAGATGTCGGACCCCGAGGTGATCGGGGACCGTCGCCGCTACGCCGACGCCGGCCGCGCGTTCAACCAGCTCTCGACGGCCGCCCGGCTGGCCGAGGAGTACCGACTCGCGGTCTCGGATGCCGAGGGCGCCGAGGAGCTGCTCGAGGAGGGCGGCGAGGACGCCGAGATGCGCGACGAGTTGCGCGACGCGCGCGATCGCATCGAGCGCCTCGAGGAGGAGATCCGTCTCGCGATGGTGGAGCGCGACCCCTCCGACGACAAGAACGTGATCGTCGAGGTGCGCGCGGGCGCCGGCGGCGACGAGGCCGCGCTGTGGGCCGGCGACGTCTACCGCATGCTCATGCGCTACGCCGAGCGCAAGGGCTTCGCGACCGAGACGCTGGCGGCGTCGGACGGCTCCTACACCTTCGAGGTGCGCGGCGACGGCGCGTACTCGGTCTTCAAGTTCGAGGGCGGCACCCATCGCGTCCAGCGCGTGCCCGAGACCGAGTCCCAGGGCCGCATCCACACCTCGACCGCCACGGTCGCCGTCCTGCCCGAGGCCGAGGAGGTCGACGTCCACGTCGACCCCAACGACCTGCAGGTGGACGTCTACCGCTCGAGCGGTCCCGGCGGGCAGTCGGTCAACACCACCGACTCCGCCGTACGCATCACGCACAAGCCGACGGGCGTCGTCGTCTCGATGCAGGACGAGAAGTCCCAGCTGCAGAACCGCGAGCGCGCGATGAAGGTCCTGCGCGCGCGGCTCTACGAGCGCGAGCTGGCCGCGCGCCAGGCCGAGCAGGCCGCCGCCCGCTCCGCGCAGGTCGGGACGGGCGAGCGCGCCGAGAAGATCCGCACCTACAACTTCCCCGAGCGCCGCGTGACCGACCATCGCGTGAAGGTCACCGTCCACAACCTCGACCAGGTCCTGGCCGGTGAGCTCGACGAGCTGACCGGCGCCCTGCAGGACGACGAGAAGCGCCGGCGGCTCGACGCCGCCTCGCAATCCGCATGAGCGGATTCGCATCTCCCCGACGGTAGGTTTCGCGGCGAGTGCGCCCGCGGGATGGCGGGCTCTGCCGCGGCGTCGGCGCCGGGCCGTGCGTGCGGGCGGCCTATGCCGCCCGCGCGTCGCGCAGCTTCGCGCCCGGGTTGAGCAAGCCCTTGGGGTCGAGCGCGTCCTTGACGGCGCGCTGCAGCGCGAGCGTCGCGGGGTCGAGCTGATCCTTGAGCCGGTGCGCCTTCAGCCGGCCGAGCCCGTGCTCGCCCGACAGCGTCCCGCCGAGCGCGAGGGCCAGGTCGAACAGCTCCTCGGCCGCGGCGGCCGCACGACCGCGCTCGGCCGCGTCGCCCGGGTCGAGCAGGAACGTGGCGTGCACGTTCCCGTCGCCGGCGTGGCCCCACGAGCACGCCTGCAAGCCGTGGCGCTCGCCGATCTCGACCGTGCCGCGCACCGCCTCGGCAAGCCGCTCGACGGGCACGGCGACATCCTCGGAGAGCTTGCCGCCGCGCTGGGCGATCACCGCGTGCGACACGCCCGAGCGCCAGCGCCAGAGCGCCTCCGGTGCCGGGGCGTGGACGGCGAGCGCGCCGTCCTCCAGCGCCTCGGCGAGGGTGTCGCGGTCGGCCTGCGCCCCGGCCAGCGGGCCGTCGGCCTCCGCGAGCACGGCGAAGCCCGCGCCGGCTGACCCTCCGTCCACCGGCAGCCCGGCGGCAGCGGCGAGCGCGCCGGCGTCGAGGAACTCGAGCGCGGCCGGGATCGCGCCGCTGGCGAGCGCGTTCTGCACCGCCGCGGCGCCCGCGTCCGCATCCGGGTAGAGGCCGATAACCGGGAGTGCGGCCTCGGGCGCGGGGATCAGCCGCAGCCAGGCCGCGGTGACGATCCCCAGCGTCCCTTCGGAGCCGATCAGCAGCCCGCGCAGGTCGTAGCCCGCGACGTCCTTGCGCAGCGGACCGCCGACCCGCACGATCTCGCCGGGCGCGACGACGGCCTCGAGGCCCATCACCCAGTCGCCGGTGACGCCGTACTTGAAGGCGTGCGGCCCACCGGCGTTGGTGGCGATGTTGCCGCCGAGCTGCGACTGCTCCGCCGCGCCCGGGTCCGGCGGGAACCAGAGACCGTTCTCGCGCGCGAGTCGGTGGACATGGGCGGTCGCCAGCCCGGCTTCGGCATGCATGCGCCAGCCTTCGGGGACGAGTGCCCGCACGGCGCGCATGCGCTCGAGCGAGCAGACGATCCCGCCCTCCGGCGCGGCGCCGCCGGCGAAGCCGGACCCACCGCCGCGCGCGGTCAGCGGCACGTCGTGCCGGTAGCACCAGGCGAGCAGCGCAGCGACCTCCTCCGCGCTGCCGGGACGTACGAGCGCGTCGGCGCGGCCGGCGTAGGCCTGCGCCTCGGTCGCGTCGCGCAGCGCCGCGCGCGGCACCGGCGCCTCGACGTTCGCGTCTCCCGCGATCCCGGCGAGCTCGCGCAGCAGCGTCGTCATCCCTGCCACCCTAGAGCCGATGCCCCGCGCACCGCTCGCTCGCACCTCGGTCCGCGACGCGCTCGACTCGGCGGTGATCGCGCTGGGCGCGGCCGGCTGCGAGACCCCGCGGCTCGACGCCGAGGTGCTGCTCGCCGACGTGCTCGCGGAGGATCGCGCCGCCCTGATCGCGCACCCAGGACGCGAGCTGGAGCCCGCCGAGGCGCGCGCGTTCCAGGACGCCGCGCGCCGGCGCTCCCGGCGCGAACCGGTCGCCTACATCGTCGGTCGCCGCGGCTTCCGCCGGCTCGAGCTCGAGGTCGACGCGCGCGTGCTCGTCCCGCGGCCCGAGACCGAGCATCTTGTCGAGGCCGCGCTGGGCCTTCCGCACGGGGCGTCGGTCGTCGACGTCGGCACGGGATCGGGGGCGGTCGCGCTCGCGCTCAAGGACGAGCGGCCCGATCTGCAGCTGACCGGAACCGACGCGAGCGCGGACGCCGTGGCAGTGGCGCGCGCGAACGGCGCGCGGCTCGGGCTCGAGGTGCGGTGGCGCGAGGGCGACCTGCTCGCGGGCGTCGCGGCCGCCGACGCCGTCGTCTCCAACCCGCCCTACGTCGCGGTCGGCACGCGCGTGCCGGCCGAGCTCGGCTTCGAGCCGGTTCGCGCGCTGCTCGCCGGCGAGACGGGCTACGAGCTCTACGACCGGCTCGCGCCCGCCGCCGCCGCGTCAGGCGCGAGCTTCGCCGCCTTCGAGGTCGGCATCGGGCAGGCAGGAGGGGTCGCGGAACGCCTGCGCGCCGCAGGCTTCAGGGAGATCGAGGTCATGCCGGACCTGGCCGGCATCGAGCGGGTCGTGATCGGGCGCCGATGAGCGACGATGCGCGCGCGCTCGAGGCCTGCGTCGCCGGGGGCGGAGTCGCGGTGTTCTACGCCGACACGGTCTACGGGCTGGCCTGCGACCCCGAGGATGCGGGTGCGGTCGCGCGCCTGTACGCGCTCAAGGGACGCCCGCCGCGCAAGGCGTCGGCGGTGATGTGGCTCTCGGCGCGGTGTGCGCTCGCGGGGCTGCCGGAGCTCGGGCCGCGCATGCGTGCCGCGTTCGAGGCGCTGCTGCCCGGTGCGGTCACCCTGCTCGTGCCGAACCCGCGCGGTCGCTTCCCGCTGGCCTGCGGGGCCGACGGCGCCGTGCTCGGCGTGCGCGTCCCGGACGTCCCCGCGCTCGCGGCCGTCGCGCGCCCGCTCCTGCAGAGCTCGGCGAACCTGGCCGGCGCGCCGGACGCGCGGCGCCTCGACGAGGTGCCCGAGTCGATCCGCTCGGGGGCCGACCTGGTGCTCGACGGCGGCACGCTGGCGGGCACGCCGTCGACGGTGGTCGACCTGACGGCGTTCGAGCGCGCGGGGAGCTGGCAGATCGTCCGGCCGGGCCTCGCCGCAGGCGCGGAGATCGCCGCCGCGCTTGGTACGTTGGAGATCCCGCCGCCGCATCAGGAGACCCGTCCATGACCGATCTGCAGCCGGATTACTTCGACCGCCCGCTCGCCGATGTCGATCCCGAGGTCGCCGACGCGATCGAGCGCGAGTTGGGGCGCCAGCGGTCGACGCTCGAGATGATCGCGTCGGAGAACTTCGTGCCGCAGGCCGTGCTCGAGTGCCAGGGCAGCGTGCTCACCAACAAGTACGCCGAGGGCTACCCGGGCAAGCGCTACTACGGCGGCTGCGAGTACGTCGACATCGTCGAGCAGCTCGCGATCGACCGCGCGAAGGCGCTGTTCGGGGCCGACCACGCCAACGTGCAGCCGCACGCGGGCGCGCAGGCCAACACGTCCGTCTACCACGCCCTGCTGGCGCCCGGCGACACGATCATGGGCCTCTCGCTGCCGCACGGCGGCCACCTCTCGCACGGCATGAAGATCAACGTGTCGGGCCGGCTCTACGACATCGCGCCCTACGAGGTGTCGGCGGAGACCCACCGGATCGACATGGACGAGGTCGAGCGGATCGCGAAGGAGCGCCGCCCGAAGCTGCTGCTCGCCGGCTGGTCGGCGTACCCGCGCCAGCTCGACTTCGAGCGCTTCCGCGCGATCGCCGACGAGGTCGGCGCGCTGCTGATGGTCGACATGGCGCACTTCGCCGGGCTCGTCGCCGCCGGGCTGCATCCGTCCCCGGTCCCCTACGCGGACGTCGTCACGACGACGATCCACAAGACGCTCGGCGGCCCGCGCAGCGGCATGATCCTGTGCCGCGAGGAGCACGCCAAGAAGATCAACTCGGCCGTCTTCCCAGGCCAGCAGGGCGGCCCGCTGATGCACGCGATCGCCGCCAAGGCGGTGGCGCTGAAGATCGCGGCGTCCGCGAGCTTCCGCGAACGCCAGGCACGCACCATCGAGGGCGCGCAGATCGTGGCCGACGCGCTGTTGAACACTGGCGAGCGAAGCGGTGGCGAGGGGTCTGCCCGGGACAGCGGTGTGAGCGTCCTGACCGGCGGGACCGACGTCCACCTCGTGCTCGTCGACCTGCGCGACTCCGAGCTCGACGGCCAGCAGGCGGAGGACCGGCTGCACGAGATCGGTATCACGGTCAACCGCAACGCCGTCCCGTTCGACCCGCGCCCGCCTATGGTGACGAGCGGGCTGCGGATCGGCACCCCGGCGCTGGCCACCCGCGGCCTGGCCGCAGACGACTTCGCCGAGGTCGGTCGCATCCTCGCGACGGCGCTGACGCCGGCGTTCGAGTCCGCGCGCGGCGAGCTCGCCGAGCGCGTGACGGCGATCGCCGACCGCTTCCCGCTCTACGCGCAGCTGGGTCGCACGGCCGCGGCGGTGTAGCCGGGCGGGTGAGCCCGCGCATCCTCGCCCAGCGAGTGACGCTCAGGCCCGCCGGCCCAGCAGCATCCGCCGCGGCAACCTGCCGACGAGCGGTTCGAGCGCGGCCGCGAGCTCCATCGCGGTGGGACGCTCGCCGGGGTCGCGGGCGAGGCCCGCGGCCAGCGCGCCGGCGAGCTCCGGCGCCGTCCGCCGAGGAACCTTCGCCGGTGCGGCGACGAGCTGGGGGAAGCGCACCGCCGGATCGCGCGACTCGTGCGCGCCCGCCGCGCGCGGGAACGGCGGCGCGCCCGTCAGCGCATGCTGCAGCGTCGCTGCGAGCCCGAAGACGTCCGCGGGCGGTCCGATCGTGCCCGCCGTGCCCGCCGCGCACAGCTCGGGCGCCATGTAGGCGTCGGTGCCGGTCGGGTGGCGCAGTCGCGCCGCGGAGGCGACCGTGCGCGTGACCGAGAGGTCGATCAGCCGCGGCGGTGCGCCCATCACGATGTTGTCCGGCTTGACGTCGAGATGGACCATGCCCTCGCCCGCGAGGTAGTGCAGCGCCGAGGCGATGTGCATGCCGAGCGGCAGCAGCTGCTCGAGCGAGAGGCCGCGCCGGCCGTCGAGCAGCTCGTGCAGCGTCGGCCCCTCGAGGTGCTCGATCAGAAGATGCGGGAAGCGCCCGCCCAGGACCGCGTCGAAGCCGCGCACGAGCACCGGATGGCCGAGCCGGCCGAGCGCGTCGGCCTCGCGGGCGAGCTCGTGCAGACCCTGCGGATGCTCGACGTGGTCGGGGCGCAGCACCTTCGCGACGAGCATCGCCAGCCGGTGGTCGTCCCACACGAGGAAGACCTCGAAGCGCCGGCCGCCGCCGATCCGCCGCAGGATCGTCCGGCCGGGCGCGATCGCGTCGCCGTCCTGCAGTCCCCAGGTCGGCCGCGCGCGGTGCTCGAGCGGCGGCGCGCCCGCGACGGTCGGGAGGCCGCCGAGGTGCTCGCGGGTGACCTCGCCGGGTGGCGCGGGCGGGTCGCGCCGCCGTGGCGGCGGGTCCTCGCCCGCCGCGCTCACCCCGCGCCGGGGCCGTCGTCGTCGGGCCCGGGCAGCGCCGCCTTCGACGCCTGGGTCGCAGCCGGCTGATCGGCCACCCGCACGGCCGGGCGCGACATCCAGGCCAGCGGGGCCGAGCAGGCGAGCAGGACGCTGGCGAGCAGGGCGGCGAGCACGGCGAGCGGTGCGCTGCGGGGCTCGGTGCCGGGCGCGGGGTCGACGTCCGAGAGCGCCAGGAACGCCGCGGCAAGGCGAGGTGACGGCGTGCCGGGGTGGGTCAGCGCGTGCATGAGAAGGAGGGGGACGCCATCGACGCGGAGCGTGCCCCGCGTCCGATCGGCCCAATCCGATTTCGCGCTCGCTGCACGGAAGCCTGCCGCCCGGCCTGCGATCCTTGCGCCCGATGGAAGGGCGCGCCGTCCTCGCCGCACTCGTCGCCTTCGCGGTCGCCGCGGTGCTCACGCCTGTCATCGCACGGCTCGCGCGCCGCGTCGGTGCGGTGGACGCGCTCTCGGACCGTGGCCTCGCCCGCGACGCCACGCCCTTGCTCGGCGGCCTGGCGATCTTCGCCGCCGCGGTGGTCGCCGGCGCGCTGTTCCTGCCCGACAACGCGCGCACCGAGGCGATCCTCGCCGGCGCCGCGCTGATCACGATCGTCGGCGCGGTCGACGACATCCAGGATTTGCCGCCGCTGGTGAAGCTGCTCGGGCAGGTCGCGGCGGCACTGATCCTCGTGCTCAGCGACGTGACGGTCCACACGTTCACGCTGCCGTTCGTGCACCACGTCGACCTCGGCCGGCTCGGCGGCCCGGTCACCCTGCTCGGCCTCGTCGCGCTCATGAACGTCGTCAACTTCTCCGACGGGATCGACGGGCTTGCCGCGGGCGTCTGCGCGATCTCGGCGGCCGCGTTCTCGATCATCGCCTTCGACCTGGGGCGCGTCTCCGCGGCGATTCTCGCCGCGATCACCTGCGGCGCCGCGCTGGGCTTCCTGCTGCACAACTTCCATCCCGCGTCGGTCTTCATGGGTGACTGCGGGGCGAACCTGCTGGGGCTGCTGCTCGGCGCGACGATCGTCGAGGGCACGCTGAAGACCAACGCCCTGATCGCGCTCGTCGGGCCGCTCGTCGTCCTCGCCGTGCCGTTCCTGGACACCGGCTTCGTCGTGGCCAAGCGGCTCAAGTACGGACGGCCCGTCTACCAGGCCGACTCCAACCACTTCCACCACCGCTTCCACCGCATCGGCTTCTCGCAGCGGCGGACCGTGCTCTACCTCTATTGCTGGTCGCTGACGATGGCCGGCATCGCCGTCGCGCTGCGCTTCGTGCCCTACTCGCAGCATGGCGGCCACCTCGTGGCGGGCTGGGCGCTCATGATGGGGGTGCTGCTGGCGTTCGGGCTGGTGATGAGCGTCTACCTCGTGTGGGTGCTCGAGATCCTCAAGCTGCGTCGCCTGCGGGCGTGGCAGCTGCGCCGTGGCGACCCCGACACGAGCGAGCACGAGATCGACGAGGCGCTCGCGCGCGAGCTCGAGACCGGCGAGTTCACCGCCCTCTCTTGACACGCCGTCAGTTGGACGCGATCCTGCCGGGATGGTCCAGGAGCTGATGACGCCGCAGCAGCTGTACGAGCTCTGGGAGCGCCAGCCGTGGTCGGCCCACGCGATCGACTTCGCGCACGACCGCGAGGACTGGGCGGCGATGAGCCCCGACGCGCGCGACGACGCGGCCTGGTCGCTCGCATCGTTCTTCGTCGGCGAGGAGCGGGTCACGACCCAGTTCTCGGGGCTCGTGATGGCCTACGAGAGCCAGGGGGAGGAGGCGTTCCTCGTCACCCAGCAGGTCGATGAGGCGCGGCACGCGCAGCACTTCGACCGCTTCTACGCGCAGGTCGTCGGCCAGGACGGGACCTTCGAGGCACGGCTGGAGCAGGCGCGCGCGTGTGTCGGGCGGCCGTTCCGCCAGCTGTTCGACGAGGAGCTCGTCGAGGCCGGCCGCCGGCTGGTCGCCGACCCCGGCGATCCCGAGGCCAAGGTCGACTTCGTCGTGCTCTACCACATGGTGATCGAGGGCACGCTCGCGCTGACCGGCCAGCACTTCATCACGCGCTCCTTCGAGGAGCGGGCGATCCTGCCGGGCTTCACCGAGGGGTTCCGCAACGTGTCGCGCGACGAGCATCGCCACGTCGCCTACGGGACCTGGTTCCTGCGCCAGAAGGCCGCCGACCCGGGCCTGCGGCGGCGGATGGGGGAGCGGCTGCTGGAGCTGCTGCCGATCGCCGCGCTCGTGCTCGTGCCGCCGGGCGCCGACCCGGCATCGTGGTCGCTGATGGGCTTCGGCTCGGAGGAGATCAACGGCTTCGCCTTCACGGCGCTGGACCGGCGGCTGAAGATCATCGGGATCGACCTCGGCTCGCTCGCGCCGGCCTGAGGGTTCGAACCCGGAGTGTGGCCAGCCGCACTTGCGGACCACGCGGGGCGCTTGATAGCTTCGGTTGGACGATCGACCGCGAAGTACCGCGAGGAGGTGAGCAGGACCTGATGACGAGCTTCGACCGCAGCCTCATCCCCGGCGCCTTCGTGCGCCCGGTCCTGCTCGCGTCCTAGATCACCTCTCGGTCGCCGGGCAGCACCACCACTCGCCGCCCGCGACCGTCGTCTGATCCGGTCCCACCGCTTCGGCTTCACGCCGCGGGCGGCTCCCATCAATCACCACCAAGGGAGCCACCGTGCACTCGCTCAACCACGTCGCCGTCGCCCAGTCCGTCGCCGCAGACCGCGACCGTCCCGTTCCGCGGGCGGTACGTGCGTCGCGCCCCCACCGGCCCCCACCGGTACGCGGGCGCGTCGCCTACGCGGTCGCGCGTGTGGCGCACCGGCTGGACGCCGACGTCGCTCGCCGCGCCGTCGCCTGAACGCGCTCTTTCCTTCCCCCTTCTGGGAAGACGCGACCCTCCGGCGACCGGGCCGGGCCCGCGGAGTCACGACCGCGGGCCCGGCCCTCGCGGCCGGCTAGTCTGCGCGCCCATGCGCCTCGACCGCCTGGACCAGCGCGAGCCGTTCGTGACCGCCGACGGCTCCACCATCCGCGAGCTTGCCGGGATCCCGAGCGGCAACGCCGCCCAGCAGTCCCTCGCCGAGGCGACCGTGCCGCCCGGCGGGGAGACGATCGCCCACCACCACGTCCGCTCGGAGGAGATCTATCTCTTCGTCTCCGGGTCCGGGCGCATGCGGCTCGGCGACGAGGAGGCTGACGTGCGGGCAGGTGATGCGGTGGTCATCCCGCCCGGCACGCCGCACAAGTTGCTCAACCCGACCGTTGAGCCGCTCGTCCTGCTGTGCTGCTGCGCCCCCGCGTACGCGCACGAGGACACCGTGCTGCTCGAGGGTTGACGCTCAGTCCTCGAACCGCGCGTCGAGCGTGATCTCGGCGCCGGTGAGCACCTTCGAAACCGGGCAGTTCGCCTTCGCGCCCTCTGCGGCCCGCTGGAACGCGGCGGCGTCGATGCCGGGCACGCGCCCGCGCGTGACGAGGTCGATCCGGTTGATCGTGAACCCCTCGCCGTCCTTGACGAGATGCACGGTGGCCTCGGTCTCGATCGACTCGGGCGGGTTGCCGCCCTGGGTGAGACCGAGCGACAGCGCCATCGAGAAGCAGCCGGCGTGGGCGGCGCCGATCAGCTCCTCCGGGTTCGTTCCGGCGCCGTCCTCGAAGCGCGACCCGAACGAGTACTGACCCTCGAAGGCGCCCGAGCCGAGCCTCACCGTGCCGCTGCCGTCGGGGACGCCACCCTCCCAGCGAGCCTGCGCCTTGCGCTTCGGCATGTCCGAACCTCCTGAATCGTGGGTCGACAGCGTCTGCCTACCCGCTTGCGGCCCCGCGGCGGCAGCTAGCGCGACACGAGCTGCGGCTCGCCGAGGCGCTGGGCGCCCTCCGGCACGACGGGCTCGGGGTGGGCGCGGCGCGGGATCAGCAGCGCGCAGCCGAGCGCGACCGCGAGCACGAGCGCCGAGACCCAGAAGGCGTCCGTGTAGCCGCTCTCGGCCGGCAGCCCGGCGCGCTGGACGTGCGCGGAGACGACGCTCGCCACGACCTGGGCGCCGAGCGCCCCGCCGACCGTGCGCATGATCGTGTTCATGCCGGTGGCGATGCCGGTCTGCGACTGCGGCACCGCCTCGACGATCAGCGTCGCCATCGCCGCGTAGGAAAGGCCGACGCCGAGTCCGTTGAGCCCGCTGGCGACGTAGATCTCCCACGACGCGTGGTGGGCGACGGCGAAGAGCACGAACGACAGCAGCGCGATCGCGACGCCGGCCAGCATCGGGACGCGCGCGCCGAAGCGCGTTCCCAGGGTGCCGGCGAGCGGCCCCGCGAACAGCATCACGGCGGCCGAGGGGAGCATGAAGATACCCGCCGCGGTCACGCTCGCGCCGAAGCCGAAGCCGGCCGCCTTGGGCACGGCGACGAGCTGCGGCAGCAGCAGGTAGGCCGAGAACATCCCGAAGCCGACGAGCACGGTGGTCACGTTCGTGGTCCAGACGCCGCGCAGCCGCAGCATGCGGATGTCGACGAGCGGATGGGTGCTGCGCAGCTCGAAGCGCGTCCATGCGACGAGCAGCGCGAGCCCGATCCCGACCAGCCCGAGCACCCGCGTCGAGCCCCAGCCCCAGGCGTTCCCCTGACTGACGGCGACGAGGACGCAGGTCAGGGCGACGCCGAGCCCGGCCGCGCCGGGCCAGTCGATGCGCGCCGGGCTCTTGACCGGCGACTCGGGGACGAACAGATGCGTCGCGAGCGTCGCGCCGGCGATCATCACCAGTGCGAGCCAGAAGATCCACGTGTAGTCGAGGTGGTCGACGATGAAGCCGGCGAGCACGAGGCCGCTGCCGCCGCCGATGCCGAACGTCGCGGAGATCAGGCCGATGCCGGTGCCCACGCGGTCGGCCGGGAACTCGTCGCGGATGATCCCGAACGCCAGCGGGAAGATCGCGCCGCCCGCGCCCTGGATCGCGCGGCCCGCGACGAGCATCCCCAGCGAGCTCGACAGCGCGGACACGAGCGTGCCGAGCCCGAGCACGATCAGCACCGCGACCAGCACGCGCTCCTTGCCGAACATGTCGCCGAGGCGGCCGATGACCGGCGTCGTCACCGAGGCCGAGAGCAGGAACGCGGTCAGCACCCAGGTGACGGCGCTCGTCGAGGCGCCCAGCTGGCGCTGGATGTCCGGCAGCGCCGGGGCGACCATCGTCTGCAGCAGCGAGTAGGCCAGCGCCGACGTCGCGAGCGTCGCCAGCGTGCGGTTGACCTTGCGGTCGCCCGCGGCGGCGCTCACGGCAGCTGCTCTTCGACGACGTCGGCGAGCCGGCGCAGCAGCCGCGCGGCCTGCGCGCGGTCCTCGGGCGACAGCGAGGCGCTGATGCGCCGGCGGTTCGTGGTCAGCGCCCGGCCCGTGACCTCGAGCGCGCGGCGGCCGTCGGCCGTCAGGTCGACGACCACGCAGCGCCGGTCGTTCGCGTCGGTCGCGCGTGTGACGTAGCCGCCACGCTCGAGCCCGTCGAGCATCCGCGTGGCGGTCGGGGCGGCGACGCCGGCGGCGTCGGCGAGGGCACGGATCGTCTGCGCGGGCTGGTGCGCGAGCGGCGTCAGGAGCTGGTACTGGGCCAGTGAGAGACCATCGGCGGGAGGCTGCGCGGAGGCGCGGCCCTTGGCCCGGCGGACGGCCCGGAAGAAGTCCTCCCAGGCGGCCGGGAAGTCGTCGTTCGTCGCGTCCGTGCGCATGCAACCACCCTAGCGGGCAAACCGTAGGCAGCTATGGGAATCGGGCACTTCACGCGGCCCTCATCGAAGTGCGCTAGCGCCGCCTGTCACAAAGTTGTTACAAACTCTCATCGGACGCTAGACTGCCGCCCCGTCGCCCCCCCAGCCAGGGATGCGCTCGCCGCGTCCCGCCGGCGCCACCGCGTCCGGGGACGGCTTGCGGGGCGGCCCATCTGACCATGTCGACCCACTCCAGCCACGCTATGCGCCGGTCCGATCCACTGGTGGTCCTGCGGTACCTCGACGTCATCGTCGTGGTGCTGGCCGCGCCGTTCGTGATCCTGACCGGCCTGCCCGCGCTCGGCTACGGGGTCGGCGCGCTCGCCTGGATCGTCCAGCGGGTCGTCGGAGCGGCCGTCGAGGCGCGCATGCGTCGGGAGTCGGACATCAAGGCGCAGGTCGGACTGGGTCTCGCGTCCTCATTGGGGCGCGCCTGGCTCGTCGGCCTTACCATCCTTGCCGTCGGCCTCGCCGGCGCGCGGGAGGATGGGGTGACGGCGGCGGTGCTCGTGCTGGTCGCCTACACCGTCTACCTCGTGACCTCCCTCGCCCTTCGTTCGTTCGAGAGGAACCCTCCCCGCACATGAAGACCAGGTCGAAGATCCTCCTGGGCGTCGCCGGCGGCTACCTGCTGGCGATGATCCTCGTCGTCATCTTCTTCGGTGCCAAGCGCCGCGACAACAACTCGTTCCTGCCCCAGAACGAGTTCAAGCTCGACACCTGGATCAACCTGCCGGGGCCGTTCGACATCACCAAGGCCGTCCTCTACCTGGTGATCGCGGCACTGCTGACCATCTTCACGATGCTGCTCGTCGCGCGCCGGATGCACCAGCGCCCCAACCGGCTGCAGACCTTCGTCGAGGTCGTCTACACCGCGATGCGCGACAACATCACGCGCGCGAACATGGACGACCGGATGGCGGCGAAGTGGTTCCCGTTCATCGCGACCCTCTTCCTGTTCATCTGGTACTCGAACCTGATCGGGTACCTCCCGCTGCCGACCTCGCACGAGACGTTCGACGTCTTCGGCATCGCGGTCCCGTCGTTCGCGCTGTTCGCCGCGACGGCGAACCTCTCGATCCCGCTCGTGCTGGCGCTCGTCGTGTTCGTCGCGTACACGTTCGAGGGCATCCGGGCCAGGGGCCTCGGGGGCTACCTCAAGAGCCTGATCCCCGCGGGGATCAGCGGTTTCGCGGCGGTCCCGCTGTTCGCGCTCGAGGTGCTGTCGAACTTCATGCGGATCATCTCGCTCTCCGTCCGACTGTTCGCGAACATCCTCGCCGGCCACCTGATCATCCTGTTCATGGGCGGCGCGCTCGCGGTCCTGCTCGGGATCGCGGCGCTGGGGTGGATCCCGCTGATCTTCGGGATCCCCATCTTCCTCTTCGAGGTCGGGCTGGTCGCCGGCCTCCAGGCGTTCATCTTCGCCACCCTCTCTGCCATCTACCTCGGCGGCGCGGTCGCCGAGAGCCACTAGTCATCAAAGGAGCTTCTCGGTGCACACCCTCGCCCTCCTCGTGTCCATCTTCGGCCAGGCGACCGACTACGGTTCAGCGGCCGGCAAGGCGATCGCCCTCGGCGTCGGCGGTGGTCTCGGTGCCGTCGGCGCCGGCGTCGGCATCGGCATCATCTTCGGCAAGGTGATCGAGTCCGTCACCCGCCAGCCCGAGATGCGCGACGAGATCACGTCGATCCAGTGGCTCGGCTTCGCGCTCACCGAGGCGTGCTTCTTCTACGGCCTGGTGGCGGGCCTGATCGCCTTCTTCCTCTAGGCCGATGCTCGCCATCGTCACCACCGTCGTCGCGGCCTCGAGCGGCAGCGGCAGCTTCCTCGTCTCGCCCAACGTCGGGCTGATGATCTGGACGCTGCTGGTCTTCGGCATCTCGATGTGGCTGCTCAACAAGTACGCCTTCCCGCGTATCTCGGAGGCGCTCGAGAAGCGCCAGCGCGCGATCGAGGAGTCGATCGAGGCGTCCGAGCGCACGCGGCGCGAGGCCGACCAGCTGCTCGCGGAGTACCGCGAGCGCCTCGCGGAGGCGCGCAACCAGGCCGAGGAGATCGTCACGCGCGCGCGCAAGACCGCCGAGTCGACGGAGTCCGAGATCATCGCCGAAGCCCGTGCCAAGCGCGAGGAGATGATGGAGCAGACGCGCCGCGAG
>JAXDHR010000152.1:0-14810 GCA_034664425.1 Solirubrobacteraceae bacterium | reverse complement strand
GCGCGGCCCCGGCGCGCCGTCGTCGCGGTACCCCGCGTCGACGCCCGCCTGCCAGAACGCGTCGACCTGCGCGCGGTCCCGGGCGCGGAAGCCGACGTGGAGCCCGCAGGTCACCGGGTGCTCGCGGTTCGTCGCCAGGACGTCCCAGTCGTCCCATTCGACGATCTCGGCCTCCGCATGGCTGGGCTCGACGCCCAGGGCGCTCAAGACGGTGCGATAGAAGCGCTCGGAGGCCCCAAGGTCCGAGACGGCGATGAGCACGTGGTCGAACACCCGGCCGAGCCTACCGTCGCGGGCGTGGTCGACGCCGCGACCACGGTGTGAGGCGATCGACCACACCAGGCGCAAGAGGCCCCTACTGCGCTGCTGCGTTGAGGCGGGCGCAATAGCGGCCAAGACGATGCGCTGTGACCGTCGCTCGGTGGGCGAAACGACAGCGGGGACAGACGGCGACTGAGAGTGATTTGACAAGGAGGCAGCAGCGCCCTTAGCGACGCGTTGTCATCCGGTCACGGTGTCGCCGTGCCTATGGGCGACCTTCCATTCGCCCTCCTCGCGGCGGTACACCTGCGTTGCCCGTAGGGTGTAGCTGCGCCGCTGGCCGTCGACAGACGCCGAAGTGTGCTCAAGGCCGGCGGTATAGGCCAGGTCCCCTACGACGTCGTACGCGTGCAGCTCGAATTGGTACGACGTGCAATCTGAGAAGCTCGCTGCGAGTGACTCGAAGAGCTCCTCCAGCTCTTGCTGCCCGCGGGCGTTCCGCCACGCACCCAGGACGCTTACAGGCTCATTGTGCGACCAGATCGCCCGGCGCGGTCCGGCGTCCCCGTTGTGCAGCGCCAGCTCCGCTGCGTAGAGCGCAGTCTTGACCCAAGTCAAGAAATCCTCGTGGTCGCTTGTCTCAGGAGCCACGCGTGCGTGACGCGTTCGAGTCGTCGGGACGACTCGGAGCCTATGGGATCGCTGGAACGCCGTCGAGGCGTGGCGCGCCGCGCGGGTGACGGCGGAGACGCCATGCCGCTCGTCCAGGACAATCTCTCCCGGCAGGCGCGCTGACGGCTCGAGCCATTTCCCTCGGGCTCGCGGCGCGGCTGCACCAGGCCGGATCGGTCAGAGCAGGCGCCGTCGCATCGAGGCGCATGGGGTAGTCCGCGACGCTGCGACGCTGAACGAGAGGCGAAATTCGGTGCGGCCCTTGACGGCACCTACCGCTTCTCACGCAACGCACAAGCGGCGACGCCGCCGCAGCACCGCTGGCTCCCACTCGAGATCGATGGTGAACCGGCGCGGTTTGTCGCCGGGTGCATCGGCAACCCTCGTCACGTGGCGTCGCTGGCTCCGCCGCGTTCGTCAGGACGGCGGTCGTTTGCCGCGGGAACCTACGCACGCAATCGCTCCCACTACCGCCACCGGACCCGGCGCGACTATTCAAAGCAGGCTGAGTGCATCAAGCGCGTCCACACTGAAAACGATGCGGCCGGATCCGGCGGGGTGGACCGCGTTTGTGACGCCTGTCCCGCAGCGGCACGACGCCGGCAGTGGAAGTGGCTGCTCAGCGCCAGCCGCTGGCGCTTGTCAGGACATGAAAATGCGCTCGGAAGCCGAGCGGGTCCGTGTCGGAGGGAGCTTCCGGGTTTGACGGAGGCCTTGAAGCCAGGATGCTGTCTTGGCAGAAAGGGATCCTGAGCCAACGCCGAGTGACACAGGGCAATTCTCCGCGAGGATGTCCGCTCGAAACCGTGTTGAGTTGCGCTCTCGTTCTCTGCGCTGTTTCGGATGACGAGTCCGACTGCCCGAAAAAGAGGCCGATGTGCTGGTCTTTTCCGATGCCGGAGGAGGGACTCGAACCCCCGACACGCGGATTATGATTCCGCTGCTCTAACCGACTGAGCTACTCCGGCCAGGGGGCGCGGAGGGTAGCACCGGGCTGGTCGGCTCCGGGGCTCCGGCGGCGGGTACGCGCGGGGCCGTTTCGCGGCCGCCGAGGGGCGACGTGCGAGATCTCGCAGTGGCGCGCGCTGCGGCGGCGGGTCGCGCGGCGGCTTGACGGCGGCGGCCAGACGGCGGCGTGGGCAAGCGGCGCTCACCGGACGTTCATCCCGCTAGCGTCCAAGATTCCGGCTATCGGCCGGAATCCGGTCGAGATGAGGAGGCAGGACGGTGGCGACCGCAAGTCGACGTAGTTCCGTGATCGCCCTTGCGGCGGCGTGGCTGCTGGTCGCTGCGGCGGCGCCCGCGAGCGCGAAGCCGTCCAAGACGCGCCCGGCGCTGTTCGTCGGCAACAACTGGGACGGCACCGCCGACGTCATCGATCCCCGCAACTACAAGCGCCTCACGCGGATCGACATCATCCCCGACCGCGCGCAGCGGATGGCCGAGATCGCCACCGACCCCGTCGCCCTCGGCTACTTCCTGGCGATCCGCCAGCAGGTCGGCGAGGGCCACGACCAGTTCGTCGACGACGTGTACTCCTCCAAGGACGGGCGCCGCGTCTTCGTCAGCCGGCCGTCCTTCAAGGACGTCGTCGCGATCGACCTGCGCACCCGCAGGATCGTCTGGCGCACGCGGGTCGACGGCTACCGGGCCGACCACATGGCGATCTCGCCCGACGGGCGCCGGCTCGCCGTCTCGGCCTCGACCGCCAGGACCGTCGACATGATCGATACGCGCACCGGCGCGATCACCGGGCGCTTCCCCTCTGGCGACCAGCCGCACGAGAACAACTTCTCCAAGGACGGCACGCGGATCTTCCACGCAAGCATCGGGACGGTCTTCACGGCGCTCGATGAACCGCAGTTCGACGCCACCAAGGGTGAGCGGCTCTTCGAGATCGTCGATGCGCGCACGCTGCAGGTCACCCGGCGGATCGACTTCGGCGCCAAGCTCGCGGAGTACGGCATCCCGGGCATGAGCGCGGCCGTCCGCCCGATGGCGCTCTCGCCGGACGAGCGCTGGCTCTACGTGCAGCTCTCGTTCCTGCACGGCTTCGTCGAGTACGACCTCGCGCGCGACCGGGTGACGCGGATCGTCACGCTGCCGCTGTCGGCCAAGGCCGAGGGGATGCACCGCCAGGACTACCTGCTCGACTCCGCCCACCACGGCCTCGCCATGAACCCGCAGGGCACCAAGCTGTGCGCGGCGGGGACGATCTCCGACTACGCCGCGATCGTCAACCGCAAGACGCTGCGCTTCAGGGTGATCCCCGTCGGCTCGAAGCCGTACTGGTCGACCAGCTCCGAGGACGGGCGGGTCTGCTTCGTGTCGGTCTCGGGGGACGACAGCGTCGCGGTCGTCTCCTTCGCCAAGCGCAGGCTGGTCGCGCGGATCCCCGTCGGCGACCACCCGCAGCGGATGCGCGTCGGGACGATCCGCCGCGCCGCTGCGCGGCTGCGCCCCGCGGTCACCCCCCAGCTGAACCCGATCCCGCTGCCGGCGGAAGCCCCGGCGCCGCAGATGCCGGCGACCCTCTCGCCCGGCGTGCCGTTCGTCGGAGGACTCCCGGTGGGCCGCTAGCCGCGGCGCCGCGGGGACGAGCGGCGGGCGGCGGCCGCGGCGCGGCCCGCCAGCCCGCCGAGCTCGCGCGCCTCGTCCTTGCTCAGGTTGCGCGGGCGTCCACGCGACTTGCGCACGAGCTCGGAGACGCGGGCACGCTCGCGCTCGTCGAGCGCGACCCAGCCCGCCTGCAGCATCAGGAAGACCGCGCTCGCCTGGCGGCGAAGCTCAGGCCACGGGATCTCGCGGCCGCGGCTGCGACCTGGGAGCTGAGGGCGTCGGGGCTGGGGCATCTGCCGGCAAGGCTACCCCCGTGCCTCCGGCTCCGACCATCTTCGCCGCCTGGCGCTCGGGCGAGATGCGCACGACGTTCCAGGCCAGGCCGAGGCGCTCCATCAGCCCGATGAACGCACCTGAGACGTCGATCTCCGAGCGCCGCAGCCCGTGCACGGCCGCGCGCGGGAACGCGTGGTGGTTGTGGTGCCAGGCCTCGCCGAGCGAGGGCAGCGCCAGCCACGCGACGTTGGTCGAGTGGTCCTCGACCGCAAAGCGGCGGCGACCGAAGAAGTGGCAGATCGAGTTGATCGACCACGTCACGTGGTGGAGGAAGAACGCGCGCACGAGGCCGCCCCAGATCAGGCCGCGCAACGCGCCGCCGGCCGTAAAGCCGTGCAGCACGAAGCCGAGTGCGGTGGGGACGAGCAGCGAGGCGAGGGCCAGCCACGGGAACAGGCGGCCGATGCGGCGCATTCCCGGGTCCTCGTAGAGATCGCGGGCGTACTTCTTCCAATCCGCCTGCCCGTGGGTCTCGAACAGCCAGCCCGTGTGCGCGTGCCAGAGCCCGGCGAGGCCCTCGCCGTGGCCGACGTGCGGCGAGTGCGGATCGCCCTCCTGGTCGGTGTGGGCGTGGTGCTTGCGGTGGTCGGCGACCCAGTCCATGACCGAGCCCTGCAGGCCCATCGAGCCGAGCACCGCCCACGTGTACTCGAGGCCCTTGTGGGTCTGGAAGCTCCGGTGGGTCAGCAACCGGTGGTAGCCGATCGTGACCCCGAAGGCGAAGAACAGGTAGGTCGCGGCCATGATCGCGATGTCGATCCAGTCGATCGCGCGGTTCCACAGCAGGACGACGGCGGCGAGCAGGCCGAGGAACGGCAGGACGACGCCGACGAGGTTCGCGGTGCGTTCGGCTCTGGTCATGTACTACACGAAAGCGCAAACCGAGCCGCGTGACTTGTCGGATTGCCGGTCGATCTGCGATTGAAATTGTGATGAAGCTACAACGCTACGCTTCATCGCGTGCTGCCCGCCGACCCCGACGTCGCCCGGATCGACCTCGACGACGCTCGCGCGGCCCGCACCTACTGGATGCACCGGGCCCGCACGCTCCCGTGGTACCGGCTGCGCGAGCGCCGCGAGGCGGTCGAGCTCGCCCAGCGCTGGGAGTCGCGCGTCGACCGCGCGGCGCGCGACACGCTGCTGCTCGCACCCCGAGCGGCGCTCGGTGCGCTCCTCGAGGTCCGCCGCGATCGCGCGCGGCGCCTCGCGCACCGCACCGCGCGCATCGGCGTGGTCGCCGTGGGTGCGACCGCCGTGGCCGCCGGCGTCGCGGCAGACGCGGCCTGGCACGTGCTGACTGCGATCGTCTGACGCTCAGGCGCCTGAGTCCCAGATCGCGGCGCCGAGCACCGAGTCCGCCTCGCCGAAGTAGAGGAACCAGCGCTTCTTGAAGTGCACGAGGCCTTCGGAGAAGACGACGTTGTTGACCTGGCCGTTCTGCTCGTCGCTCGAGTCGGGGACGATGAACGGGCGCTCGAGGCGCGCGATCGCCCGCTTCGGCTCCGCCGGATCGATGATCAGCTGGCCGCCGGAGTACTGGCCCTCGCGGTAGGGCCCGGTCGCGGTCGCCGCGCGCCCGTTGTAGATCAGCAGGATCTTGCCGTCGGAGGTGATGATCGGCGGCGGGCCGGGCTCGATCAGGCTCGACTCCCAGTCGAACACGGGGCGGGCCATGGGGTCGTCGACCGAGCCGTGCTCCCAGTGCAGCAGGTCCTTCGAGCGCGCCCAGTAGTGGTTGGAGTCGCCGAAGTACATCCAGTACCAGCCGCGGATCGGCACGTTGAGGATCGCGCCGGACTTGTTCCACGGCTTGCCGCCCGCGAGGGGGTCGCGGAAGTCGGGGAAGATCACGCCGTGCTTGCGCCACTGCACGAGGTCGCTCGACGTGGCCAGCGCGAGCAGCGCGCTCGTGCCGTCGTACGCGGTGTAGGTCATGTAGTACGTGCGCCCGACCCGCACGACGCGCGCGTCCTCGACGCCCTGGGACTCGTAGGGCTCGGTCGGGGTGAGCACGGGCTGCGAGCGGCGCGTGAAGTGCAGGCCGTCGCGCGAGAACGCGAGGCCGATCGACGAGACCTTCGCGGCGTTCTGCGCGCGGTAGAGCAACGCGACACGGTCCCCGACGACGATTGCGGCGGGGTTGTAGAGGAACGCGGACTCCCAGTCGTGAGACGGGTCGGGCCGCAGGATCGGGTTGCCGGCGTACTTCTCGAACGGCCCCAGCGGGAAGGTGACGTCCTTGCGGGCGACCGCGGGCGGCCGGCGGCGCCTGGTCTTCGCCAGGCCGGCCTGCGGAGCGGCGAGCGCGCCGCCGATCGCCGCGGCGCCGGTGGCGAGGAAGTGTCGTCGGTCCAAGTCCATGCGGCTCCTCCATCTGTGGTGGCTGCCTGACAACGTTGTCAGGCATACGCCTGGTCACGCTCGGAAGGGCCTACCCCACGGATCGCTGGATCGAACGGCGATTCCCTGCTAGCGTTCTTGGAGTAGGACCGCGCCCAAGGGGGTTCGGTACAGCAGTGTTCAGCGTCGCATGAGGGCCTAATCCTCCGCGTCACGCAGGCACCAACGCCGTGGAGGCGAAATCAGCATGGCCATCGGAACCGTCAAGTGGTTCAGCGACGAGAAGGGCTTCGGCTTCATCACGCCGGAGGATGGGGGCAAGGACCTCTTCGTGCATTTCTCGGCGATCCAGGGGGACGGCTTCCGTACCCTCGCCGAGGGTGCGAAGGTCTCGTACGACGCGGAGCAGGGCCCCAAGGGCCCGAACGCCGCGAACGTGCACCTCGCGTAGAACCGACTCGCGCTTCGCGACGGGCCCGCTCTGGCGGGCCCGTCGCCGTTAAGCGGCCATGACCACCCTGCTCGCCGTCCCGAACCTCTCCGAGGGGCGCGACGGCGCCCCGCTGGCGGCGATCGCGGACGCCTTCGGCTCGGCGGGCGCGCGCCTGCTGCACGCGAGCCGCGACGCGGACCACCATCGCGCCGTGTTCACGCTGGCCGGCGCACCCGGGCGGCTGGCCGAGGCAGTGACGGCCGGGGCGGTCGTCGCGGCCGAGCGCATCGACCTGCGCGCGCACGCCGGCGAGCACCCGCGCGTGGGGGCCGTCGACATCGCCCCGATCGTCTTCCTGGACGCGCGGGATCGTGGCGCCGCCTGCGCCGAGGCGCTCGTGCTGGCGGATCTGCTCGGGAGCGCGCTCGGCGCGCCGGTGCTGCTCTACGGCATGCTCGGCGGCGGCCGCACCCGCGCCGACCTGCGGCGCGGCGGTCCCGAGCGGCTCGCCGCACGGATCGAGGCCGGCGAGCTCGTCCCCGACGCGGGGCCGCGCGCACTGCATCCGCGCACCGGGGCGGTGCTGGTCGCCGCGCGGCCGCCGCTCGGCGCCTTCAACCTGCGCCTCGGCGCGGACGCCACGCGCGACGACGCGCGCGCGGTCGCCGCCGCGATCCGCGAGGGCGCGCCGGACGGGTTGCCCGGCGTGCGCGCCCTCGGCCTGTGGGCGGGCGGCGCGCAGGTCTCCACGAACGTCGAGGACCTTGACCGCGTGCGGCTCGCCGAGGTGCTCGCGGCGGTCGCGGCGCGTGCGACGGTGGCGGGCGCCGAGCTCGTCGCGCCGGTCCCCCGCGCCGCCCTCGACGGCTGGCCGGCGGACGTCGCGTTGGACGCGCCGCCGCCACTCGAGGCGCTGCTCGCCGACGTTTGACGCTCGTTCTCGCGGGGGAGGCATCCCCGCGTGATCGGGTCCTCCCAGCTCCGGCGCGTGGTCGGCTACGCCGCGGGGTCCGCCGGCGCCGCGCTCGACATCGCCGCGGAGGTCGCGGCGGGCGTCTCGCACCCGCTCGCGGGCTACGGCGACGACCTCGATGCCTGGGACGCGCAGTACATCGCCAGGACGTTGCCGGCGCTGATGCCGCCGACGCAGGCCTACTTCCGCACCGAGGTGCACGGGCTCGAGCGCATCCCCGATGGCCCCGCGCTGCTCGTCGGCAACCACTCCGGCGGGCTCGTGATCGTCGACACGTTCCTGTTCGCCTACGCGTTCTACGAGCACTTCGGACCCGAGCGCCGCTTCTACCAGCTCGCGCACGACATGGTCGCGCGCAATCCGGCGCTCGGCCACCTGCGCCGCTACGGCGCGATCGCCGCCTCGCACGAGAACGCCAAGCGCGCGTTCGACCGCGGCGCGCCGGTGCTCGTCTACCCCGGCGGCGACGTCGAGACGTTCCGCCCGTCGTGGCGCTCGGCCGAGATCGACTTCGATCACCGTCGCGGCTGGATCAGGCTCGCGCTCGAGGCGGGCGTGCCGATCGTTCCCGTCGTCGCCATCGGCGGGCAGGAGACGGCGCTCTTCGTCACCCGCGGGCGGCGCGTCGCGCGGGCGCTGATGCTCGACCGCATGTTCCGGCTGACGGTGCTGCCGATCTCGATCGGTCCGCCGGTCGGGGTCAACGTGCTCGACTTCCCGGGCCGCGTGCCGCTGCCCTCGAAGATCGGGCTGCAGGTGCTCGACCCGATCGACCTCACCGAGCGCTTCGGCGACGACCCGGACCGCGACGAGGTCTACGACAGGGTCACGGGGGAGATGCAGGAGGCGCTCGACGCACTCGATCGCGAGCGCGGCATGCCCGTGGTCGGTTGATCCTCTACCCTCGGATCGACATGGCTCAGACGAAGCGCAAGCGCCGTACCAAGCACCGTGGCAACGCTGCCGGCGCCGTCGAGGTCAAGGGCCGGACGAGCCGTCCCGCACCCGGCGCGCCGGCCCGTCCGGGCGCCAAGGGCACGGCGGCGAAGGGCAGCCGCCCGCCGCTGAAGCCGGCCACGCTGAAGCGCTCGGCGACGAAGGCCGCGGGCTTCGCCGTGCTGCTGTTCGCGCTGACCCAGATCGGCGTCTTCGGCAAGAACCAGTCGATCGGCTCGAGCCTGATCCTCGCCGTCCTGTCGTTCGTGCTCTACACCCCGCTCGTGTTCGCGACCGACCGCTGGGCCTACACGCGCGATCAGCGCCGCCGCGGTGCCACGGCGCCCGCCGGAAAGCAGCGCTGATGGAGGAGCGATGCCTCACCGTCGGGCCGGTTCAGGAGAACTGCTGGATCGTCTGGAACGAGGGCTCCGACCGCGCCCTCGTGATCGACCCCGGCGATGAGGCGGAGCGGATCCTCGCCATGCTCGACGAGCACGGACTGACCGCCGAGGCGATCATCCTCACCCACACCCACTTCGACCACGTCGGCGCGGTCGCCGAGGTCGCGCGCGCCACCGGGGCGCCGGTCACCTGCCCCGCGCTCGAGGTCCACGTGCTCGCCGACATCAACCGCTTCATGCGGCTGCCGGGCTTCGGGCCGTTCGAGAGCTACGACGCCGACTCGACGGTCGAGGGCGGCGAGCGGCTGGAGCTGGCCGGGTTCGAGATCGACGTGCTGTTCGTCCCGGGCCATTCGCCCGGCCACGTCGCCTACTCGTTCGCCGATGAGGGCGTGCTGATCTCGGGCGATGTGCTCTTCGAGGGCTCCGTCGGGCGCACCGACCTGCCCGGCGGCGACCACGCGACGCTGCTCGCGTCGATCGCCATGCTGCTCGAACGGCTGCCCGGCGAGACCCAGGTCCTGCCCGGGCACATGGGGACCACGACGCTTGGCCGCGAGCGGGCGACCAACCCGTTCCTGCAGGAACTTCCGGCGTAACGGGCGCATCAGTGGCCCGCATCCAGGCACCGCGCGGCACCTACGACGTGCTGGGCGACATGGCGCTCGCGCGCGCGCACGTCGAGCGCGAAGCGGCGGCCGTGCTCGAGCGGGCGGGCTACGCGCGCATCGAGACGCCGGTCTTCGAGGCGACCGAACTGTTCGCCCGCGGCGTCGGCGAGGCGACCGACGTGGTGCAGAAGGAGATGTACACGCTCGCGGAGGGCGACGGCTCGATCACGCTGCGCCCCGAGGGCACCGCGCCGGTCTGCCGGGCGTACCTCGAGCACGGGATGCACAAGCTGCCGCAGCCCGTGAAGCTCTGGTACCTCTCGAGCTTCTTCCGCCGCGAGCGCCCGCAGGCCGGGCGCTTCCGCCAGTTCTGGCAGATCGGCGCGGAGGCGATCGGCTCCGACGATCCGGCCGTCGACGCGGAGAGCATCCTGCTGCTCGCTGAGCTGCTCGAGCGCCTCGAGACCGGAGGCGTCCGGCTCGTGATCGCCTCGCTCGGCAGCCCCGAGGCTCGCGCGGACTATCGCGAGGAGCTGCAGACCTATCTCCGAGCGCGCTCGGACGAGCTGTCCGAGGAGGTCCGCGGGCGCATCGAGCTCAACCCGCTGCGCGCGTTCGACGCCAAGCATGCGGGCACCCAGCGGGTGATGGAGGCCGCGCCGCGGCTGCTCGATCGCCTGCCGGCGGACGACCTCGGGCACTTCGCCGCCGTGCGCGAGCTGCTCGACGGCGCCGGAATGCCCTACGACGTCGACACGACGCTCGTGCGCGGGCTCGACTACTACACGCGCACGCTGTTCGAGTTCCAGTCCTCGACGCTCGAGTCCGCGCAGAACGCGCTCGGCGGCGGGGGCCGCTACGACCGCCTGATCGAGCAGATCGGCGGCCCGCCGACCCCCGGCATGGGGTGGGCCGCCGGCGTCGAGCGGATGCTGATGGCCGCGCCGCCGCCGCCCGTCGCGCCGCCGCCGCTGGACCTCTACGTCGCGTACGCGAAGCCGGAGCTCCGCGCCGCGGCCTTCCGGCTCGCGGCCGACGCGCGCCGCGCCGGGCACGCCGCGCGACTCGAGCTCGCGGGCCGCAGCCTCAAGGGCCAGCTCAAGCAGGCCGACCGGGCCGGCGCCCGCTACGTTGCGATCCTCGGCGACGACGGGACCGCGCTCAAGGACATGGAGACGGGAGACCAGAAGACGGTGGGCGCCGACATGGTGATTCGCGACATCTCGAGGGGAATCTGATGCGGCCGCCGCGCGCGAACGACTTCCGCGACGCCTGGGCCGGCGAGCTCGACGCGAGCCGCGCCGGCGAGACCGTGCGCGTCGCCGGCTGGGTCCATCGCCGCCGCGACCATGGTGGGCTGATCTTCATCGACCTGCGCGACCGCTCGGGGATCGTCCAGCTCGTCTTTCACCCCGAGTCCGCCCCGGACGCGCACGCGCTGGCCGAGCGCCTGCGCTCCGAGCACGTGCTGAGCGCGATGGGCGAGGTCGCACGCCGCGAGGAGGGCAACGTCAACCCGCGCCTGCCCACGGGCGCGATCGAGATCTCGGTGGCCTCCGCGGAGCTGCTCGCCGAGTCGCAGACGCCGCCGTTCCCGGTCGACGAGGACACGCCGGTCGACGAGCTGCTACGGCTGCGTCACCGCGTCATCGACCTGCGTCGCGGCGGCATGCAGGCGGCGATGGTCCTGCGCCACACGATCATCCGCGCGATGCGCGACTTCCTCAACGCCCACGACTTCCTCGACCTCGAGACGCCGATCCTCACGAAGTCCACGCCCGAGGGCGCGCGCGACTTCCTCGTGCCGGCGCGGATGTCGCCGGGCGACTTCTACGCGCTCCCGCAGTCGCCGCAACTGTTCAAGCAGCTGCTGATGATGAGCGGCTTCGAGCGCTACTACCAGGTCGCCCGCTGCTTCCGCGACGAGGACCTGCGCGCGGACCGCCAGCCGGAGTTCACGCAGCTCGACCTCGAGATGTCCTTCGTCGAGGAGGACGACGTCATCACGACGATCGAGGGGATGCTCACGCGCGTGTTCGAGGCTGCGGGCTTCGAGGCGCCGGCGGCACCGTGGCCCCGGATGGGCTACGACGAGGCGATGCTGCGCTTCGGGTCCGACCGGCCGGACGTGCGCTTCGGACTCGAGATCTCCGATCTCGGCGAGGCGGTGGCCGGCACGGAGTTCCGCGTCTTCTCCGGCGTGCTCGAGTCCGGAGGCGTCGTGCGTGGCCTCAACGCGGGTCCCCGCGAGGCGCCGCGCTCGGAGCTCGACCAGCTCACCGAGGTCGTCAAGCGCTACGGCGCCGCCGGTCTGGTGTGGGCGTTCGTCGGGGAGGACGGGAGCTGGCGCACCTCGGCGAAGGCGCTCGGCGAGCCCGAGCGCGCGGCGATCGCGGCGCGCCTGCAGGCACGACCGGGCGACCTGCTGCTGCTCGTCGCCGACAAGCCGATGGTCGCCGCGACGGCGCTCGGCGAGCTGCGCCTCGAGCTCGCGCGTCGCTACGAGCTCGTCCCCGCGGGCCGCCACGCGCCTCTGTGGGTCGTCGACTTCCCGATGTTCGAGTGGAACGCCGACGAGCGGCGCTGGGACGCGCTGCACCATCCCTTCACGGCACCGACGGGCTCCTTCGAGGATCCCGGCTCGCTGCGCTCACGTGCCTACGACATCGTGCTCGACGGCACGGAGATCGGCGGCGGCTCGATCCGCATCAATCGCCCGCAGGTCCAGCAGCAGGTGTTCACGGCGCTGGGAATCTCCGAGCAGGAGGCCGGCGAGCGCTTCGGCTTCCTGCTCGACGCGCTGCGCTACGGCGCGCCGCCGCACGGTGGGATCGCGCTCGGCATCGACCGGATCGTGGCGATCCTCGCGGACCGCGACTCGATCCGCGACGTGATCGCGTTCCCGAAGACGGCCAGCGGGTCGGACCCGCTTACCGACGCCCCGTCGCCGGTCGACGAGCGTCAGCTGCGCGAGCTCGGGATCCGGGTCCTGGCGCCGCCGCCGAAGGGGTAGGGCCGGGGGGCGAGGCGGGGGTAGCGCGGGGGTGGGGTGGGCACCCCAATCACTAAGGATCCCGGGTCGATGTGCCGATATGCCGGGCGTGAGCCAGATCAGCCTCCCCCTGCGGATCGTCCTTGGAGTGGCGGTCGCCTTCGTCGCCCTCTACATGGTCGCCCTCCGCCCCAAGAGCGCGGCGACCCCGGCTCCCGCGCCCGCCGCCCCAGCTGGCAACGTGAACACCGGCGCGCCCGCGCAGACCGGCTTCGGGAAGGCCGTCGAGTCCGCCAAGTCCGCGGCCGCCGCCACCGACGCCGCGAGCGCGAAGTCCGACGCGGCCTCCGCGGCCGCCGGCACCGATTCCACGGGCACGCGGACCGCGGCCGGCAGTGCCGCGCACACCGCGAACGGCTCCACGACGCCGCCCGCGACCGCCGGCTCCGCGAAGGCCACCGGCCTGCCGCTTCCGGTGCTCAAGGCGGTCGCGCATCACAAGGTCCTCGCGCTGCTCTTCTGGAACCCGCAGTCGCCCGACGACCGGCTCGTACATGCCGCCCTGAAGAAGGTCGACCGCTTCGACGGCGCGGTCTTCGTCCACGCCGCCCCGATCTCGAACGTCTCGCGCTACGCCCGCATCACCCGCGGCGCCGACGTCGAGCAGGCCCCGACCCTGGTGATCGTCGATCGCAAGCTGCGCTCCACCAACCTCGTCGGGTACGTCGACGCGCTGGCCGTCAACCAGGCCGTCGTCGACGCCCTGCGCGCCTCGGGCGGCCTGACCAAGAGCGCGTACCTCAAGCGCGTCAACGGCGCCTGCTCCTCGGTCGTGCGCGACATGGTCGCGATGCCGCAGGCCACGACCGTCGGCAAGGCGCCCCGCGCGCTCGGCAGCCGTATCGAGCGCTTCGGCGGCTTCGTGCGCCGGCTGCGCGCCACGCCCGCTCCGTCGCGCCTTCGCGGCTTCCACAAAACGCTGGTCGCCGACGCCACCGCCATGCAGTCCGTCCACCGCTCGCAGGTGCGCGCGCTGGGCACGCACCCGAGCCTGGCCAACGTGTCCAACGTGCTGCACTCGTTCGACTCGCGCAAGGCCGCCCTGGGCAAGCCGTTCGAGCGCCACGCGGCGAAGCAGAACCTCAAGTCCTGCCGGTAGCCGCCGCCTAGAATCGGCGCTCGTGGACCGCGAGCGCTTCGAGCAGCACCTGACCGCGCCCACGGGGCGCGGTCGCCGCGTTCCCGGCGCGTCGCACGGGAGCGCCGGTGGCGCCGCGTGCGGCGACCTGATCCGCATCTCCGCGCGCGTCGACGGCGATCGCGTCGCCGCGGCCGGCTTCGACGCCGAGGGCTGCGGCGCACTGATCGCGGCGGGCTCGGCAGCGGTGACGCTGGTCGAGGACGCAGACGTGCTCGATGCCGCGCGCGTCGGCACGCGCGCGATCTCCGCCGAGCTCGGCGGCCTTTCTCCGGGCAAGCTGCACGCTGCCGAGCTTGCCGCCGACGCGCTGCACCGTGCACTCGGCGCCGCCGTCCGTGCCGGGGCCGCGCTGGCGCCGTCGCCGCGGCGGACGCTCGTGGCGATGAGCGGTGGCGTGGACTCCGCGGTCGCCGCACTGCTCGTCGACCGCGCGGGCCGGGAGGCCGTCGCGGTCACGCTCGAGCTGTGGGCGGACCCCGCCAACGACGCCGAGGCGTCCTGCTGCTCCGCCCACGCCGTGCGTCTCGCCCGCGCGGTCGCGCACCGGATGGGCATGGCGCATCTCACGCTCGACCTGCGCGATGAGTTCCGAGCCGGGGTCGTCGATCCGTTCCTCAGCGGGCACGCGGCAGGGGAGACGCCGAACCCGTGCGTGAACTGCAACGGGCACGTGCGGCTCGATGCGATGGTCGCCTACGCCGACGCGCTCGGCGCCGCCGACCTCGCCACGGGCCACTACGCCCGCCGCAACCCCGACGGCCTGCTGCGGGCGGCCGCCGACCCCGCCAAGGACCAGACCTACATGCTCGCCGCGGTCGCGCCGGCCACGCTCGAGCGTCTGCGCTTCCCGCTCGGTGAGCTGACGAAGCCGGCGGTCCGCGCGCTCGCCGCCGATGCCGGCCTGCCCGTGGCCGGCCGCGCCGACTCGCAGGACCTCTGCTTCCTCGCCGGCACCGGCAAGGCGGCGTTCCTCGCCCGCCACGGCGAGCTCGGCGACAGGCCGGGGGAGATCGTCGACGCCGGCGGACGGGTGCTCGGGGCTCACCGCGGGGCGCACCACTTCACGATCGGCCAGCGCAAGGGCATCGGCGT
>JAXDHR010000151.1:0-9810 GCA_034664425.1 Solirubrobacteraceae bacterium | reverse complement strand
TGTAGCCCTTGTCGAACTGCATGCCCTCGGTGAACTCGAGGTCCATGCCGAACGTCTGGCCCTCCTCGACGTTGACCACGCCGTCCTTGCCGACCTTCTCGATGGCGTCGGCGATCACGTCGCCGATCTCGTCGTCGCCGGCGGAGATCGTCGCCACGCGGGCGATCTGGTCCTTGCCGGAGATCTCCTTGGCCTGGGACTTGATGAAGTCCACGACCTGGTCGACGGCCGTCTCGATGCCGCGGCGCAGGCCGAGCGGATCGGCGCCGGCGGCGACGTTCTTGAGTCCCTGGCGGACGATCGCCTGGGCGAGCACGGTCGCCGTCGTGGTGCCGTCGCCCGCGACGTCGTTGGTCGCCGTGGCGACCTCGCGCACGAGCTGGGCGCCCTGGTTCTGGAAGACGTCCTCGACCTCGATCTCGCGAGCGATGGTCACGCCGTCGTTCGTGATCGTCGGGGCGCCGAACTTCTTGTCGAGCACGACGTAGCGGCCGCGCGGGCCGAGCGTCACCTTGACGGCGTTCGCCACCGCATCGACGCCCTGCTCGAGGGCCTTGCGGGCCTCGACGTCGTACTTCAGTTCCTTGTGAGCCATGTGTGTGGGCCTCGCTTCCTAGGACTGGACCTTGGCCAGCACGTCGGACTCGCGGAGCACGAGGAGATCCTCGCCCTCGACGGAGATCTCCGTGCCGCCGTACTTGGAGTAGAGGACCTCGTCGCCCTCAGAGACGTCCAGCGGGACGCGCTGGCCGTTGTCGTCGAGCTTGCCGTCGCCGACCGCGAGGACCTTGCCCTTCTGGGGCTTCTCCTTGGCGGTGTCGGGCAGGACGATGCCGGAGGCGGTCGTCGTGTCCTCCTCGACGGCCTTGACGATCAGACGATCGCCCAAGGGCTTGAGCTTCATACGGATGACCTCCACTGAGATCCGAGTGGACTTCCAAGATGTCTGGCACTCGCCTATGGAGAGTGCCAACCGCCGGTCATGTTAGAAGGCGCGAGAGCGAAGTCAAGCGTCCTTGGCACTCTGCTCACACGAGTGCCAGCTCAGCCGTCCGCCGAATGATGAGACGCGCCGCTGCAGTTGTCGCCCCCGGCTGCCGACAACGAGCCTGAGATGCGCACCCACGGCTTCCGCACCCACATCCTCCTGGTCGTCGCGGGCGCCGTCGCGCTGCTCGCGGGACTCAGCCGCCCCTGGTACGCCCGCGCGCCCGAGGCGCAGGTCGGCGACATCGCGATCGGGCAGGTCAACGGCCCGCTCAACGGCTTCTTCGAGGCGCTCAAGCGCTGGGTCACGGATTCGGACGGCAAGACCGGTGTGGAGGCGCTCGGCACCGTCGGCCAGCTGCTGACCGCCCTCACGCTGTTCTGCGCCGTCGCGGCGCTCGCCTCGATGGTCCCCGGCGTCCAGCGCGCGGTCTCCGCGCCACTGCGCTACGCCGGCCTGGCGGTGATCGCGATCGTCGTCTGGCGCCTGATCGACGTGCCGGGGCCCAACGCCGAGTGGGAGCTTCGCCACGGCGCGCTGATCTCGCTCGGGGGCGCGCTCGTCACCGGCATCTGCGCCCAGGCCGTCGGCAGCGCGCCGAGTCGCATGCGCACGGTCACGCCGAAGTACGAGCCGCCGCCGCCCCCGCCCACCTACGAGGGCTCGACGGCGCCGCCGACGTACTAGCTTCGCTAGTTCTGGGCCCCGCCCACGCCGCGCAGGCGGTCCTGGAAGTCGGGCGGGTTCTCGACGATCTGCGAGAAGCGCACGACCGTCACCGTGTCCTCGAGGCCGATCTCGCGCCCGTAGATCTGCTTCATGAAGTGCACGAGCTCCTCCGTTCGGCGGAACTCGGGGTTGTCGTGCTCGATGTCGCGCGGGGACAGGTCCTTCACGCGCTTGACCTCGACGGCGTCGATGACCGCGTGGAAGAGCTTCTCCCGGGGCGAGTACTGGTAGCCGACGGTCACGAGGACGAGCTGGTTCTTGCGGTACTTGTGCCGCTTGTCGCCCAGCCGGATGGTCGCGGTCTTGCGCCCGCGCTTCATCTGGTCCGCGAAGACGGTGGAGTAGAAGTTGAGGACCTGCACGGCGGGGCAGACTACCGACCGGCGCGCGTCTTGGACAACGCCCGCTCGATCAGCGCTCGTTCACCCGGATAGGAGAGCGACCGCACGGCCTCGCGCAGCGGGATCCAGCGGGCGTCGTCGACCTCGTGATCGTGGTCGGCGGTCGAGCCCGACACGAAGTCGAAGAGGAAGAAGTGCACGGTCTTGAAGATCTTGCGTCCGCCGCGCCGGTACCAGTACTCGACATCCCCCAGCGGCTCGCGCACCGCCGCCGTGATGCCCGTCTCCTCGCGCACCTCGCGCGCGGCCGTCTGCTCGGGCGTCTCGCCGCGCTCGGGGCCGCCCTTCGGCAGCCCTGTGATGCGCCGGCCGGCGGGCGTGATCACGAGCACGTCGTGCCCGCGCACGACGACGCCGCCGTAGGACGTCTCGGTCAGGTGGTCAGTAGACATAGCCCTGCAGCGCCGCCGGGTCGTGGACGGTCAGGCGGCCGCGGCCCTGGCTGATCACGCCGGCGCGCTCGAGCACGGCGAGGAAGCGCGAGGCGGACTCGCGCGAGGAGCCCGCGAGCTTGGCGAGGTCGGCCTGCGTGGTCTGGACCAGCACGTCGAGCTCGCCGGCCCCCTCGCTGCGGGCCTGCTCGACGAGCTGGTCGAGGACGAGCGCGACGCGGCTCTGGACGGTCTGGAAGCTCTGGCGCGCGAGCCGCTCGTTGGCGGCACGCAGCCGCCGGCCGAGCGCGATCGACAGCTGCACCGCGATGTCGGGATGCTCGCGCATCAGCCGCCGCATGTCGGGTCCGAGGATGCCGATGACCTCGAGCGCGTCGATCGCCTCCACGGTGGCCGAGCGGCGTTCGTCGTCGAACATCGCCAGCTCGCCGAAGATGTCACCCGGACCGAACGTGGCGAGCGTGATCTGGCGCCCGTCGCCGTGCTCGCGCAGCGCTCGGGCATGACCCGATTGGACTACGTAGCACGTGTCCGAGTCGTCGCCCTCCCGGAAGACGACGTCTCCCGCGCCGAAGTCGCGCGGCACCGAGACGTCGGCGACGCGCCGGAGGTCACCTTCCGTGAGCTCCTCGAACACGGGGACCCGTGCGAGCAGCAGCGCGGTGTCGGCGGATGCCATTGCCGCAGGGCATACCACAGCCCGCGGCCGTTTACGCCCCGTCGAGCAGCCGCTCGCGGCGCCGGCGCCCGAGCGTGCGGGCAGCGAGCCATGCGAGGCCGCCGAGCAGCGCGAACGGCACGGCGACGGCAAGTGCGACGAGCGCGACGCCGGCGGCGACCTCGAGCACGCGGCCCGCGTCGTGCAGCGCGTCGCCCGGCGTCCACGGATGGGGCGCCGGGCCCGCGCCGCCGCGGCGCTCGCCCTTGATCGTCAGCGACAGGCTGGCGAGGTCCGAGCGGGCGTGCACCGCTCGCACGCGGCCGCGTGCGTCGTTGAGCCGGCGGGTCACGACCGCGAGCCGGGCCCGGGCGTGGTCGGCGATGCGCGGGGTGCCTGCGTGCGCGAGGCGGCGCAGCAGCGAGCGGCGCTCCGCCCGCAGGTCGGCGACCTGCTGGCGGGCGTTGCCCAGCTCGCCGGTGATGTCCAGCGTCGAGCGTTGCAGGTCGCGCACGTGGCCGAGCCGCGACAGCCGCGAGACCGCGGGGTCGAGCCGCTCGCCGGGCACGCGCAGCTCGAGCGACGCGACCTGTCCCGTGGTCACGTCCGAGGAGCTCACGTAGCCGCCGAGGTCGGCGGCGACCGCCGCGGCCGCGCTCGCGACCTGGTCGACGCGGGATGGCGCGGTGGCGATCGTCATCGTCGTGTCGCGCTCGATCGCCCGCGGCGGGGTGACGCCGCCGCTCGGCGCGATCGAGGCGCTCGAGCCGGCGCTGGACGCGCTCGATCCGCCGCTGGTCTGCTCGGGAGCGGTCATGCTGCCACCCGAGCTGCTGCTGCTGCCGGACGTGTGGCTGCCGCCGGCCGCGGCGATGCCGATCACGACGACGAGCACGGCGCAGGCGGCGAGCGCCAGCGCGGGCATCTCCATGCCGCTCCAGCGCTTACGCAGTGACGGCCGCGGGCCGAGCCGGTGCGCCACCCGCGCATCGATCCGGCGTGCCGCGGCGGCGCTCGGCGCCGGGCGGACGGCCGCGACGGAGCCGGCCAGCTCGGTCAGGACGGGATCGTCGAACGGATCAGGGGCGCGCATCGACTGCCTCCCGGAGTGTGGTCATGGCGCGGTGCAGGAGCGTCCCGGCATTGGAGACGCTGACGCCGAGGACGGCGGCGAGCTCGGCGTTGTCGAGCCCGGCGTGGAACTTGAGCGCGATCAGCTCGCGATCGCGCGGCGCGAGTGAGGCCAGCGCGGCGCGGACGCTGGCGCGCCGCAGCGCGGCGTCGGCCTCGTCGTCGGGGCCGCGCGCGTCGAGGTCGGGGAGGTCGGCGGCGAGCGTCGCGCGGCGCTTGCGGCGGCGCAGCTCGTCGAGCGCGGCGTGGCGCGCGATGCCGAACAGCCAGGCACGCGGCGAGCCCCGACGGACGTCGTAGCTGCGCCGGCGCCGGATCGCCCGCTCGAACGCCTGGGCGGTGATGTCCTCCGCCGCCGCAGCGTCGTGCAGGAGCGTCGCGACGTAGGCGAAGACATCGTCGCGTGCGTCGCGGTAGAGCGCCTCGAGATCGAGTGCGAGCGGGCGCTGCGGCGCGGCGACGGGGACGCTCAGGGGAGTGCTCACGTTCTCACTACGTCGGAGCGCAGCGTCCATCACACGAGTTCCCGGCGCAAGTGCCCGCGGGCGTGCGCGGCGGTCAGCGCTCGGCGGGCTTGCGCACGACCGCTCGTCGCCCGCGTCGAGGAAGACCTTCGGCGCACGGCCCGTCTTGGACGAGAAGTCGAACAAATCTAAAGGGGCCTGGCCCCTTTAGGTTGTGGCCGGTGCTGGAGGCGCTCGGGATCGGGGTCGCGCTCGGGCTCGCCGCCGGCCTCACACCCGGTCCGATGCTCGGCCTCGTCCTGTCCGCTTCGCTGCAGGGCGGCTTCGCGGCCGGGGCGCGGGTGGCGGCGGCGCCGCTGCTCTCGGACCTGCCGGTCGTGCCGCTCTGCGTGCTCGTCCTCGAC
Source organism: Solirubrobacteraceae bacterium (assembly GCA_034664425.1). Classification (GTDB taxonomy): domain Bacteria; phylum Actinomycetota; class Thermoleophilia; order Solirubrobacterales; family Solirubrobacteraceae; genus DATBDM01. The sequence goes on along the minus strand of JAXDHR010000151.1, from coordinate 4,643 downwards.
GGCCTGCCCGCGCGCGTCGTCGCGGCGATCGCGATCGCCGGTGGGGCGCTCGTCGCCGTGCTCGGCGTCCAGAGCCTGCGCGCGCCGGTCCTGGACAGCGCGGTGGTGCGACCCGTAGGCCTGCGCGACGTCGGCCGAGCGGTACTCGTCAACCTCGCCAACCCGCACCCGTGGATCTTCTGGATCAGCGTCGGCGGCCCGGTTCTCCTGCGCGCCGCGGGGGTCTCCACGGCGGCCGCGGTCGCCTTCGTCGCCGGCTTCTACGGCCTGCTCGTCGGGACGAAGCTGGTGCTCGCCGCCGCCACCGCGGCCGGCCGCCGCCGGCTGCTCGCCGGGCGCGGACTGCGGATCGCGATGCGCCTGGCCGCGTTGCTGCTGATCGCCGCCGGCGTGCTCCTGATCGGCGAGGGGATCGCGGCGGTCTAGACGGCCTGGGCGAAGTCGAAGACGCGGTCGGGGTCGACGGCGTGCTTGACCGCCTCGAGCCGCACGAGGTTCGCGCCGTAGTACGCGCGCCGCCAGTGGGCGAGGTCCGGATCGATGTAGTTCTGGTAGGCCTCGCCGCTCGTCCAGGGCGCGAGGGTGCGCCGCGCGCCGCGCACCCACGCGGCGGCGGGGCCGGCCGCGCCGTAGGCGAGGTACTGGATCGAGCACAGCTGGTCGCGGTGCACGAACGCCGTCGCCCCCGGCTTGACCCGGTTGATCGCCCCGCCGTAGGCGTCGAAGAGCAGCGCCGCCGAGCCGCCGCCCCGCCGCTCGAGCGCCCGGATCGCCGCTGCCCTCCCGGCCCCCGGCAGCGTCCGCGCGAGGTAGTCAGAGCCGCCGGCGAAGTCGGCGCGCGGCAGCGTGCCGCCGGGCCGCGTGCCGACCGTGTGGCACGCGGAGCCCGAGAGATGCGCGCAGCCCGCCCAGCGCCGCTGCAGCGCCAGCCACCCGTCGGCTCCGGTGCTCAGCGACGCGCCGTCGACGCGCGTGAGCGGCCGCAGCAGCCGCGGCAGCGCGCCGAGCTGGCCGCGGTACTGCCCGAGCGCCGTGACCTGGCCGCCGGTGGCGAGCGTGAACACGCTCGTCAGCGCGTCGGGGGCCTCGGGAGCGAAGCCCATCCAAGCGGCGAGCGCCGCCGAGGCCTGCGACCACGGCCAGCGCACGAAGAACCACGCCGCGCGCTCCGCCGGGGCCGTGCGCAGGGTGAACGAGGTGACGATGCCGAAGTTGCCGCCGCCCCCGCCCCGGCAGGCCCAGCGCAGATCGGCCTCGCGGCGCGCGCTCGCCACGCGGGCGCGGCCGTCGGCGGTGACGATCGTGAGCTGCTCGATGCGGTCGCTGGTGAGGCCCAGCGCGCGTCCCGCGAGCCCCATCCCGCCGCCCTGGGCGAGGCCGCCGAGCGCGACCGACGGGCAGGTTCCGCCGGGGACGGTGACGCCGTGCCGGGCGAGCGCCGCGTAGAGGTCGCCGAGCTGGACGCCCGGTCCGGCGAGCACGCGGGTGTTCGCGTGGTGGCGGGCGATCCGGCGCATGCGCCGCAGGTCGACGACGAGCCCGCCGGCGGGCGTCGAGTAGCCGCCGTAGGAGTGGCCGCCCGAGCGCGCCGCGATCGGGACGCCGCGGCGCGCCGCCCAGCGGACGGCCGCCTGGACGTCGGCGACGCCCTCGGCCAGCAGCACCGCCTTCGGCACGCGGCCGTCGTAGCGCTCGTCGTAGCCGTGCGCGACGCCGGCGAAGCGCGCATCGCCCGGCGCGAGCACCGGTCCGCGGCAGTCGCGTGCGAGTGCCCGCAGAGCGGCCGGATGGCGCCGGGCGACGAACACGAACGACGGCGCGAGCGCGACGGCTCCCGCGCGGGCGACGAACGTGCGGCGGGTCGCGGCGGTCACGCCCCGACGTTACAGAAACAGGCGCGGGTCGTTCGTGATCACGCCGGTGACGCCGAGGCGCTCGAGCCGGCGGATGTGGTCGGCGTCGTCGACCGTCCACACGTACAGCTCGCCGCCTTCCTCGCGCACGGCCTTCACGAGCGCGGGCGTGACGAGCCGGTAGTGGGCCATGACGGCGTCGCAGCGGCCTGCCGCGAGGTGGGCGCGCGCGGCGCGCACGACGCGCCGGCGCAGGTAGAGCAGCACCCCGTAGCCGGGAACGGCGACGACCGGCGAGGCGGCCCAGCCGCTCTTGATCCGCGGCACCGACCAGCCGAGTCGCAGCGACGGCTCGAGCTCGCGCAGGCGCACCAGCGAGCGCATGAACATCGTGGAGACGAGCGTGCGGTCGATCAGCCCGTACGTGCGCAGCGCGTCGATGACGCGCTCCTCGTAGCCCGGCAGCTTGAGGTCGACGTCGAGGCGCACGTCGGCGAACGGCGCCGAGGCGAGGTGGGCGAGGCCGGCGTCGAGCTCGAGCGCTCCCGCAACGTGCTCGTAGTCATGCGCCAGCAGCAGCCGGCCCTCGCCGGGCCGGTCGTGGTGCTCGGGGAGGATGTCGAACTCGATCATGTGCACGCCGTGCGCGAGCGCGGCATCGAAGGAGCCGAGCGTGTTGCCGGGCGCGATCAGGTCGGCGCCCTTGTGGCCGATGCGCAGGAGCCCGCTCATCGCTGGCAGCCCGGACACCAGTAGGTCAGGCGGTTGTCGAGCCCCTGCGGCCGCTGGGCGATCAGCTCGCCGCAGCGCGGGCACGGCCGCCCGGCGGCCCCGTAGATGGTCTTGAAGCGGTCCTGCATCCCGTCGCGGGAGGACTGGAGCATGCGCGGGCGGCACGCCTCCACGATCGCCAGCGCCTCCTCGTCGGAGACGTTGCCGACCGGCCGCCACGGATCGATTCCGGCCAGCCAGCAGCCCTCGGTCTTCCAGAGGTTGCCGATGCCGGCGACGGTGCGCTGATCCAGCAGCGCGTCGCCGATCGGGCGCGTCGGGTCGTCGTCGCGCAGCCGCCGCAGGAAGCGGCCGTCGTCCCAGCTCGAGCCGATGATGTCGGGCCCGAGCGCTGCGAGCCGCTGGTCGAAGCGGGTGCGCCCCTCGGTCATCAGCTCGAGCAGCGGACCGTCGAACTGCACCACCAGCGCGTCGTCGCGGCGGATGGTCAGCCAGGCGCGGCGGTGCGAGCGGGGCCAGTTCGCGCTCCCGGCGCCGAGCACGTTCCAGGAGCCGGTCATGCGCAGGTGCGAGTGGATCGCCAGGCCGCCCTCGAAGCGCAGGAACAGGTGCTTGCCGTGCGCGTCGACGCGCCGTACGGCACGGCCGGCCAGCCGCTCGGGCCAGCGGTCGCGCGCGAAGCGGCGATGCGGCGTGCGGATCTCGTCGGGCACGCGGCCTTCGAGCACCGCCCGGATCCGGTTCGCCGCGTAGTGGATGGTGTCGCCCTCGGGCACTCCATCGAGGGTACGGCCGTGTGACGCTGTCATCTGACGGCACTCACGAACCGCTTTGCCGCGGCCGATCAAAGGCTCATGCGTCAACCGACGTCGCGGCTCTCTCTGCTCGGGCGCTTCAGCCTGATGAGCCTGACCGTGATCGCGGTACTCGGGCTGGCGATCGGCCTGACGCTCAAGCACCAGATCGAGCACCGCGCGCTCGCGCGCGCCTCCCAGCTCGCCGAGGTCGTCGCGGAGCTCGGCGTGCTGCCGCGGCTGGCTCATGATGACCTCGACGGTGCGCTGCCCGCGCGGCGCATCCACGCGCTCGACGTGGCGCTGCGCCGCTTCGCGGCCGAGCGCGGCGTCGCGCGCATGAAGGTCTTCAACGGCGACGGGCGGATCGTCTACGCGGACGACCACTCCCTGATCGGCGACAGCGAGGTCGCCGAGGGCGGGGTCGACCAGGCCCTGCGCGGCGGCCGCAGCGCGCAGCTGCAGCACGGCACCGCCGACGACGGCAAGGGGTTCCGCACGCTCGAGGTCTACGTGCCACTCGACGTGGACGGCGCCCGCCGGCCCGGCGCCCTCGAGATCTACATGCCCTACGCGCCGGTCGCCAACGAGATCTACACCGATCTGCTGACCGTCTACCTGCTGCTCGGCGTCGGCCTCGCCGTGCTCTTCATCGCGCTGTTCCGGATCGTCGCCGGCGCGTCGCGGCGCCTGCGCCACCAGGCGCTGCACGACGGGCTGACCGGGCTTCCGAACCGCTCGCTGCTCTACAGCCGCCTGCGCCGCGCGATCGCCTCGGCAGGCCGCGGTGCGAACGGGCTCGCGGCGCTGATGCTGATCGACCTCGACCGCTTCAAGGAGGTCAACGACACGCTCGGGCACGACCACGGGGACGAGCTGCTCGTCGAGGTCGCGGCCCGGCTGCGCGGGGCGCTGCGGCGCGGTGACACGCTTGCCCGCCTCGGCGGCGACGAGTTCGCGGTGCTGCTGCCGGATCTGCCCGAGCGCGCGGCCGTCGCCGAGCTCGCCGGGCGCCTGCAGGACGCGCTCGGGCGCCCGTTCGCGCTGCGCGGCGTCGCCGTCGAGCTCGAGGCGAGCATCGGCGTGGCGCTCTCCCCCGACCACGGCGACGACGTGCACGCGCTGGTCCAGCGCGCGGACGTCGCGATGTACGACGCCAAGCGCGCGCAGGCCGGCATCGCCACCTACAGCGCCGACCGCGACCCCTACTCCGCGGACCGGCTGGGGCTCCTCGCCGAGCTGCGGCGCGCCATCGAGCGCGACG
>JAXDHR010000150.1:0-5201 GCA_034664425.1 Solirubrobacteraceae bacterium | reverse complement strand
GGGCGGACACCCACAAGAGTTCGCACACGATCGCGGCGGTCGACGCCGGGACGGGCCAGGTGCTCGGCGAGAAGACGATGACATAGGAGCAGCAGAGGCGTAAGCGCGGACCGGTCGTCGCTGCTATCGCTTCGCATGGGAAGCAGGAGCTTGAGTTCGTGGAAACGGCGAGCGGCAGCGGCTTGCAGCTTGTACTGTCGGGCCCCTAGGAGGATGGAGCTTGGACGTGCTGCTGCCGGGCGAGTGCGCGATGACGATCTCAGGCGGCGTCGAGGCCGTCGCATTCACGCCGCTGATCGAGGTAGGCGTGCATCCCGAGCGGGCGCTGGTGCATGAGCACGGCTGGCAGTCCTGGACGCCGACGACGACATACCGCCTCGGCGCACCCCCGCACCGACCGTCGAGCGAGCACCGGCGCGTCATGAGTTGGCGACCGGACCGCGTGGCACCGGCTGACGCCTACCAGGGTGAGGGGCTGTTGGTCGTTGATCCTGGAGACGGTTCCCCGGCGCACCGGCTCGCGACCTTCGACCCGCGCGGGTCGGTGCCGTCGATCCGTGCCGAGGGCTCCGGCGACCGAGTGGTGGTCAGCGCCACGGGACCCGTCCGGCACGATCTCTGCCCGGGTGGCGTGCACGCGGCGCTGGTCGGGTGGGCAGAGGAACTGGCGAAGGCTGCGGGGCTCCGGCCAGGTTCGGCTCGGCCAACGCCGACGATGTGGTGCAGTTGGTACGGATATCAGCAGGAGATCACCGACCGGGTCATCCTCGACAACGCCGACGACATCGAGCGGCTCGACCTGCCGGTTGACGTCGTGCAGATCGACGACGGCTACCAGCGCGAGATCGGAGACTGGACCAGCGCCGCGCCGTCGTTCGGGTCGCTGCGCGCCCTGGCCGACGAGTTGCTGGCCCGCGGGCGCCGGGTCGGCATCTGGACCGCGCCCTTCCTGGTCGGTGAGCGCTCCGACCTCGCCCGCCGCCACCCGGAGTGGCTCGTCGGCGACACCGACCTCGGAGCCCATTGGGACCAGCGCTTGTTTGCCCTGGATGTCACCCACCCGGCGGCGGCCGATCACCTGCGCTCGGTCTTCGCCGGCTTTCGAGACATGGGCATCGACGTCTTCAAGCTCGACTTCCTCTACGCCGGCGCCGTCGCGGGGCGCCGCCGCAGCCCGGTGGGCGACCTGGATGCGTACCACGCCGGCATGGCGCTGATCCGCGAGGCCGTCGGGCCCGACTCATATGTGATCGGCTGCGGTGCGCCGATCATTCCCAGTGTCGGCCATGTCGACGCGATGCGCGTGAGCAACGACATCGCTCCGCACTGGGAGCACGAGAACGGCGATCTTGCGCTCGGCGGGGGTCGCGGGGCCGTCATGACCGGGGCGGCGCGGGCGTTCCAGCACGGCCGGCTGTGGGTCAACGACGCCGACTGCGTCCTCGCCGCCCCCAGGGTCGAGCGGCGCGAGCAGTGGGCGGCCCATGTCCGCGCCTACGGCGGTCTTCGCGCCAGCGGCGACCGCCTTGCGGACCTCGACGAGTGGGGGATCGCAGTCACGCGCGAGCTGCTGTCCACGGCCCCGCCGGCAACTCCTTTCACCGACCCCTGAAGCCGCACGCCCGGCCAGCGTCGGTGCACGACCGCGACCGCCGCGCCAAGCTCACAGAGGTCGACGAACTTCCGCTCAAACGCATCGGCGACCGTCGCGAAACCCGCGTCGAGCGCCAGTCGAGTCTCCGCGAGGCCGGCGCGCAGTCCTGACCCGTCGCCGGCACGGCCCGGCATCTCGATGGGCTACCGCAGCGAGGCGCGACCAACTGTCCGCAACCAGCGGCCGGACTACCGCTATGGACGAAAGGGGCAGCGAGGCGAGGCGCCGACCACGTTGAAGCCGGCTATCGCATCGAGGCAGAAGCGATAGCCAGCGCGCGCGCTCGCCGGCTGTGGCTTCTCGCGCGAAGCGACACTCGCGGCGGCGGCGGGCTTGCGAGTCGATCCAGGCAAAGGCACGAGTCACAGGGAGGCTGTTGGCTGGCCGCGATAATGGCGTGATGCGTGAAGTGCCGGTACCGGACGGATCGAACGCGCTGAACCAGTCAGTCGTGGCCTGTCTGGCTGCGATTCTCGAGCTGGACGTCGCATCGGTTCCGCACCCGCCCGCTGACCATCCCGACCCGTGGACGGTGTGGCGCAATTGGCTGGCCCGACGCCGCGTGGGTCTCGTCCCGGTTGCGGATCCGGCCAACTTCTCGTGGGCCGGTCCATGGATCGCCGTGCTGCCGGCTGCCAACTCCGCCGACCCTCGCGCGGCAGTGGCATTCGGCTCTCCGCCGGGGATCGCCTGGGCCCCACTCCCGACCGCGCCGTTCGAGCTCGTCCGCCAAGGCTTCGTGGTCGCTCCGGCGGACATCGCGTTCGACGGTCGTGAGACCGAGAGCGCAGAGGGACCTGGGACCGTCGTGTCGATCCTCGTGGCCGCCGAGGCCGAGGGCGACCCACACCGGCTGTCAGAAGCGGAGGCCGAGGCGGGACGCGGTCTGGTAGGCGACCGCTACCACGCAGGCGCAGGAACGTTCTCCAACCCACACGCACGAGGGCACGACCTGACGCTGATCGAGCAGGACGTGATCGAAGACCTGAGCGGCGTGTTCGGTGGCTATCGCGCCGAGGACACGCGCCGCAACATCGTGGCGAGCGGGATCGCCCTGAACGGGCTGGTCGGGTGGCGCTTCCGTATCGGCGAGGTCGAATGCGTGGGGCAGCGGCTGTGCGAGCCATGCGCCCACCTCGACCGGATCGCCGTCAGAGGCGCGCTCCGGCCACTGGTCCACCGCGGCGGCCTCCGCGCCGACGTCGTCACCTCGGGACGCATCGCCATCGGTGATCCGGTCGAACGCCTAGCCCGTCTCTAGGCGAGTCACTTCTGCTTGAACGAGCAGCAACCGCCGGGGCCGTCACCGGCCGCAGTGTTGCTTCTCGCGCAAAGGGGCACTCGAGTTCGCGACGGCTCCGGCCACTCCGCCTCACGGTCTGACGCATGGAATGAGGGGCCTGTGGAGTCGGTCGGGGTCAGCCCGCCTGCCCGTCGGGCTCAGCCGGTCTCTGGTCTAATCACATGGCCGCGGCGTTCACCGACCGACGGAGAACCATGGGTGCTCAATGGAATGATGGGCGGCGCTTCGAGGGAAGGGTGGCGGTGGTCACCGGGGGCGGAGGGACGCTTGGTGGAGCCGTTGCCAGAGGCTTCGGTTCCGAGGGCGCCTCGGTTGCGATCGGCTATCGCTCCTCTCGCTCCCAGGCGGCGGAAGTCGTAGCGGAACTAGAGGACCGGGGCGCGCAGGCGCACTCTGGCTGCCTCGACGTCACGGATCAGGAGTCGGTCGACGCGTTCGTTGCCGACGTCGTTGAGCGCTACGGCCGGTTGGACGTCCTCGTCAACGCCGCCGGCCGCCTCGACGAGGCGGACACGGTGAGATTCAGCGAGCTCGACTTCGCCGCGGCGAGCGCCCTCCTTCAGGTTGATGTGATCGGAACGATGCGGATGTGTCACGCCGTGAGGCCGATGATGCTCAGAGGTGGCGGCGGCGCGATCGTCAACTTCTCGAGCACCTACGGGAACGGGGTCAACCCGGACAACGCGATCAACTTCGTTCCCGTGACCTATTCCACCGCGAAGGGAGCAATCCGCGGCCTCACCACCACGCTGGCCAGGGAACTGGCCCCAGAGATCCGCGTAAATGCGCTTGCCCCCGGGCCAATCTCAGGCGATTGGGAGACCGAGTGGGGAGTCTCGCCGGCGCACATCGATGAGGCGATCGCCATGAACCCACTGAAGCGTTTCGGCAAGCCTGAGGAGATCGCCGAGACGGTCCTGTTCTTGGCTTCGGACGGCGCCGGCTACATCACCGGCCAAGTGATCCACGTGGACGGCGGCTGGGTGGCGGCGGGTTAGAGCGGCGCTCCTCCACGCGTCACTAGCGAACTGGGCGGACCTCGGACCTACCCTTACGCATGAATGCCGGGCCCTGCGCGGGGACGACCAACAGAAGCGCCAGTCGGCCCGACCCGTAGGAGGAGTGCTCCGATTCGCGCGAGCAGCACTCAGCCGACCGCGCCGTCCGACTGCCGCTGACAGGCGAAAGCAGCAGCGCAGGCGGTCTGGGGGAGTCGCTGCCCGGGTGTATGGGAATCGCGCTTGGGTACGCGAAACCCGTGGGCGAGGAGGACCCGGAGAAGCGACGGCTGCGTCAACTCGCCGAGACGGCGGGTTCGCTGGCGCCGTCGCGGATCGGCGCGTGGGCGACGCCCGGTTTGGTCGTGGGTGAGTCCTGGTCGGAGATGTCTCGGCTCGCGCGAGCGGCGTTCGTGCTCGTGTTCGCGGTGCTCGCGGCGGTCTTCGCGCTGTTTATCGCGGCCCTCGTGCGAGCCGGGCAGGTGGGCGAGGCAGTGGCGGCCGTGGCATTCGCAGCGCTGATGGTCGTTGTCTTCGTCGTGGGGCAAGTGCGGCGTCGGCGCTCCCGAGGCGGCGAGCGTCGCGACGATGCGCGCGAGGAGGACTGACGACCTCCGTGCAGCGGCCGGACAAGCTAAGCGAGGAGCAGTCTGCCCCAACGCCATGCGTCCTGCTCCGCCCTGATGCGCGGGCGGCCCGGCGGCCGCTATCGCGTTGAGGCACTGGCAGCCTCGCGACTACGGTGTGGGCGACTGTCGCCTCTCGCGCAAAGCAGCAGGGGCCGGCGGCCCGCCGCGCTCGCGCTTGCCGGCGGGAGGAGTGGCGGTGCTCGCCTAGCTGTGGACCGTCCGCGCGGAGCGAGCCGGGCCGAGCCCCCAGCTGACGATCCGTTCAGGGTGGATGCGGATCAGCGGCGTCGGCAGCGGGATCGCCTCCGCCCGCCCACGGATCTCGACCCCGCGCGGTCGCCACGGGTCGGTGCTCTCGACGTCGTCGACCACAATCGCCGCACGTCCCGTCCGTGCCACGTCGCGGAACTTCTTCGAGCGCTCGAGCTCGCCGCCGCCGATGTCGATCGTCTCGCGGACCGCGTTGTAGATCCACGCCACCGGCACGACGTGCGGCGTGCCGTCGCGACCCACCGTGGCCAGGCGGCCCAGTTGCCGCCCTCCGGCTAGGTACCGGAGCTCCTCCTTGGTGAACACGCTCATCCTCAGTGCGGTGCCGGCGGCACCGGCTTCTCCTC